>DXCY01000113.1 GCA_019115725.1 Candidatus Luteimonas excrementigallinarum | reverse complement strand
GGTGTCCGGTCCACCCACCTCGATCACGTGATCCACGCCGCGCCCGCCGGTCAGGCGGCGCACGGTCAGGCCCCACTCGGGATCATCGCGGTAGTTGATCACCTCGTCCGCGCCCATTTCGCGGAGCCGTTCAAGCTTGGCATCGCTGGAAGAAGTCGCGATCACCCGCGCCCCGGCCAGCCGGGCCAGCTGCAGGGCGAAGATCGACACCCCGCCCGTGCCCTGCACCAGCACGCTCTGCCCAGGCTGCAGGCGCCCGTTGTCCATCAGCGCCCGCCAGGCCGTCAGCGCCGCGGTGGTCAGGGTGGCGGCTTCGGCGTGGCTCCAACCCGCCGGCGAGCGGGTGAAGGCAGTGGCCGGCATGGTCACCTGCTCGCGTGCGTAGCCGTCGATGCCATCGCCCGGCACCCGGCCAAAACCCTCCTCCTGCGGCTCGCCATCCAGCCAGTAGGGAAAAAACGTGCTCACCACGTGATCGCCCGGTGCGAACTCCTCCACCCCCGCGCCGACCGCGATCACCTCGCCGGCACCGTCGGACATCGGGATGCGCCGCTCGTCCGGTGCGCTCAGCCCGCTCACCACCAGGTAATCGTGGAAGTTCAGCGAACTGGCCCGCAGGCGCACGCTGATCTCGCCCGGGCCGGGCTCCACCGGCGCGGTGGTGCCGATACTCACGTGGTCGAAGCCGCCGCCGGCGGCGATGTGCAGGGTCTTGATATCCGTCTGGCTCATGGGGAGTCCTGTTTCTGGTTTCTCACTCAGGGCCCCCCACGATGCCAGCCCGGTGCCGTTGGCGTCAGCAATCCGGGCCGCTCCGGCATGGAACACTCGGTTCCGCCGGACCCACGCCGCGTCCTCAGCCCTGGAACACCGGCTCCACCAGGCGGAAGGTGCCGGCATCGGCATCCATCTCCGCCATCCCGCCCACCGGCACGATGAACTGCTGGCGGATGTGGCCGATCATCGCCCCGCGATAGGCGGGGATGCCCAGCGGGCGGATGTGATCATCCAGGATCTGTTCCAGCGTCAGCGAGCCGTGTCCACGCCCGGGATCGCAGTTGGTGCATTCACCGAAGATGAACCCGGCAATGCGGTCCAGCGCACCCATCAGCTTGAGCGTGCTGAACATGCGGTCCACCCGGTACGGCGCCTCGGACACATCCTCCAGGAAGAGGATCCTGCCGCTGAAGTCCGGCATGTACGGCGAGCCCGCCAGCGCGGTGAGCACGGTCAGGTTGCCGCCCACCAGCTGGCCGCGCACCTTGCCCCCGGTGATGGTGACGGTGCGGTTGCGCCGCTGCACCAGCTCATCGCCGGCATCGTCGATGTTGCGGTAGTCCATCAGTTCGCGGTCGAAGAACAGCCGGCGGAACTGATCGGCGTTGAAGCGGTTCCAGCTGCCCGACCCGTTCGGGCCATGGAAGGTCACCAGCCCGGTGCGGGCACTGATCGCGCAGTGCAGCGCGGTCACGTCCGAATAGCCGAGCAGCGCCTTCGGATTGGCAGCGATCACGTCGTAGTCCAGCAGCGGCAGCAGCCGCGCGCCGCCGGAGCCGCCGCGCACGCACACCACCGCGCGGGTTTCCGGATCGGCAAAGGCCGCGTTGATGTCATCGGCACGGGCCGCGTCGGCCCCGGCCAGATGGCCGCGGCGATCGCCATAGTGGGCGCCGGTTTTCACCCGGAATCCGAGCGCCTCCAGCACCTCCCGGGCCAGCTGCAGGTCGAGCGAATCATCCACCGCCGACGAGGGACTGACCAGCGCCACGGTATCGCCGGGATTGAGCGCCACCGGCAGCAGCCGGCCACCGCTGGCCGCCCGCCCCTGCGTCGTCACGAGACCCCCGGCGCCCAGCGCCGGCAACAGTGCCGCCAGTGCGGTCCGCCCCAGGAATTGACGCCTGTCCATACACACCCCCAACCCGATGACCGCCGGCAGACTATCAACGGCGGGCGGACCGGACAACGCATCACTGCCGGGAACGAAGCAGCTTCCGGTTGCCGGCCCTGGCCACCAGGATGGCCACCAGGCACAGCAGCCACAGGTGGGCGAGCACCAGCAGCCAGACCAGCGGGCCGAAAGGCTTGTACAGCGCGCCGTGGGCCGACATGCATACCAGCGACCAAGACCAGCGCACCTCACCGGGCAGGTGGAAGATATCTTCTTCCACGAAGGCATCGGGATAGCCGGCTGGACATGCCGCCGCCCCCATGTAGGCAAAGCTGCCCGGCCAGATCGCCGTCAGCACCAGGCCCAGCACGAGCGTCGCGACCAGCGCGGCCACGGCCAGTTGCGCCCACCCCCCTTTGCTGCGGGGTTCATTGCTCATTCCTGCCCGCTCCCCATCAACCAGCGCGGCGGGCACGCACCTGCATCATTTCTCATCCGGGCATGGTCGCCGGCCGTTGTGACACCCGGGTGTCAGCCGTCGCGGCGTGCACTGGGCCGGCCGCCGGGAATTGTGGCCAGCACCGCCAGGAAGGCCAATACCACCATGACCAGGTTGCAGCCCAGGGCCACGAACGCGGCCTCGCGCAGGGCCAGGTTGTCCTGGCGGCCGGCAAAGGTGGTCAGCGCCTGCAGCCACGCCACGCCCTCACCGTCCCCGGCCAGGCCGATAAACACCGCCGCCGAGATCGCCACGCCAAACGCCGCGCCCAGCGACGAGGCCATCTTGTAGATGCCCGCCCCCGCCCCGCTCTGCGCGGCCGGCAGGTTCGACAGCGCCGCATCCGTGGAGGGTGTGGCATAGAACGCCAGCCCCAGCCCGAACAGGGTGAAGCCCACCAGCGCCAGCGCGCGGTAGTGGTCCAGGTGCAGCTGGGTGGGCATCAGCAGCACAATGCCCAGCGCGGTGATCGCGCAGCCGAGCACCATCGGCCGGCGCGGACCAAAGCGCTGCAGGAACTTCTCGCCCACGCGGATGAAGCCGATGATCGCGGCCGCATAACCCAGGGTCAGCAGACCCGCCTGCTGCGCGTCCATGCCGCCGCCCATCTGCACCAGCTGCAGCGACACCACCAGCGTGCCGGCCGCGCCGTTGACCAGGAAGTTCGACAGCGTCGCGCCCGCATAGGTGCGGTTGCGGAACAGGCCGAAATCAAAAAAGGAATGCGGAGAACGCCGCTCGATCGCCACGAACGCGATCCCGGCCGCCACCGCCGCCGCCAGCAGGCCCAGCGCCAGTGGCGAGGTCCAGCCCATCGCCCCACCCTGTATCACCAGCACCTGCAGGGCCAGCATCGCCACCATGAAAGCCAGCACGCCCGGCAGGTCGAACTTCCAGCCGGCCTGCGCCGGCGCGCGACTCTCCGGCGTGCCACGCATCAGCATCAGGCCCGCCAGGCCCACGCCCGCGGCGACCCAGAAGATCGCCCGCCAGCCGAAATTCTCCGCCATCAGCCCGCCAACCAGCGAACACAGCCCGGCCCCGCCCCAGGTGCCGATCGACCACATGCTCACCGCACGCTGGCGTCCGGCACCATCCCAGCCCGCCTTCAGCAACGCCAGGCTGGCCGGCATGATGCAGGCCGCCGACAGTCCCTGCAGCGCGCGCCCCGACAGCAGCACCGGCGCGGCCAGCGTACCGGCGGGCGTCAACGCCACCAGCAGCGATCCGAGAATGCCGAGGCTGAACCCGATCCGGGTGATCCGCACCCGCCCCACGCGATCAGCCAATCCGCCCATCACCACCACGAAGATGCCGGCGAACAGCGAGGTCAGCGCCACCGCGGTATTCATCGCCCCGGTGCCCATGCCCAGGTCCGCGCCCACCACCGGCGCGATGTTGAGCATGGTCTGGGCGAACAGCCAGAACGACATCACCCCCAGCACCAGCGCGGCCAGCAGGCGATCGTTGCCCACCAGCCCCACGCGCCCGGACATCGGCGCCGCGAAAACGCTCATCGCACGCCCCCCGGACCGCGGCACGGCGTGAACGGCGGGATCGGCTGGCTCATGGCAACGCTCCGGTGGATGTCGGGCCGTTGGACGCCATTGGCCCTGGATCAGCGGAGCATACCGCGCTGACACGAAACGGCAGATCCAATCTGCAGGCGGCATCGCGCACCGCGCGCTGCATACTGCAGGCCACCCGCTGACATCCGGAGATTCCTTCCACCATGGCCAGGCCTGTCTCTTCCATCACCTGCCTCTTTGCCCTGCTGGCGCCCTCCACCCTGCTCATCGCGTCCTGCGCCAGCGCCGGAGACGCCGCGAGCGCGCCGCCGGCCTGCAGGATCGATCCGCATCCCCCCGAGCTGCCTGCACATGAGGAAGGCGAATTCGGCCCGCCCGGCAGCGCCATGTACACCCTGCAGCTCCTGTCGGCGCAGCTGGATGCCGCCCACGCCACGCTCGCCGATGCGCACAGCGGACTGATCCATGCGCTGGGCGGCGCCACCACCGATCCCCCGCCGCTGGCCCGCGCCGTGGGCAACCAGCACCAGCAGTGGCTGACCTTCCGCAACGCCGACTGCGAGCTGGCCGGCACCCTCACCGGCGCCGGCGGCGCGTGGCCCAGCGTGCACGGCATGAGCTGCCGGATCGAACACATCAACCAGCGCATCGAGACCGTACAACAGGCCTGCGACTGCGCCAGCGCCCTGCCCGAAGACGCCTACGCTTTCGAGCGCTACGCCTGCCTGACGGAGCTGGTGGACTGGCAGATGGAAGGCAACTGATCTGCCGGCACGAACCCCGGCGGTACTGAAAACGACCGACGCGCGCCGGTCAACGGATCATCAAACGCCAGCGCGCAGGCAAACAGCTGCAGCGGGCGGGCATGGTCATCGGCGCCCTCCTCCTGCAGCTGCGGATAGAACCGGTCATTGAGGATCGGCGCGCCCAGTCCGGCCATATGCACGCGCAGCTGGTGCTTGCGGCCGGTGACCGGTTGCAGGCGGTAACGCCAGATCCGGGAGCCGCGTTCCGGCACATCGATCAGAGTTTCGCTGTTGGCCAACCCCGGCGCCTCGCGGACCCGGAAGAACGGTTCGCCCCGCTCCAGCCGGCTGCGATGCCGGTGCGGAAACTGCAGCGCTGGCAGTGGCGGTGCCAGCGCCACGTATTCCCGCAGCACGCACCGCTCGCGGAACAGCGCCTGATAGCGCGACCGCGTCGCCGGATTGGCGGAAAACATCACCAGCCCGGCGGTATCCCGATCAATCCGGTGCAGCGGTACCAACGCAGGATTGTCGAAACGCTCCACCAGCCGGGTCAGCAGGGTTTCACGCACCCATGCACCCGTCGGCGCGACCGGCAGGAAATGGGGCTTGGCCGCCACCACCAGATCGGCATCGGCGTGCACTAGGGCCTCGATAAAAGGAATCGGCGGCTCGCTGTCCACCTCACGGAAATAATGGATGCGGGCCCCGACCCGGTACGCGGCGGAGACATCCAGCGCCCGCCCTTCGCCGTCGAGTACCCGACCGCGGGCAAAGCGGTCGCGCCAGATTGCAGGCGCCACCCGTGGGAAATGCGCGCACAGCGCGTCCAGCACGGTGAGCCACGGCCCGGGCGGCAGTTCGAGCCGACTGGCCGGAACGCCATCGCGGACGGGACGGGAAGCGGAGTTCACCCGTTGGAGTCTATGTAGAAATCGATCGGCTTGTAGCTGAAGTTGTTGGACTGGCCCGCGGAGCATGCGGTCATCGCCACCACCAGCGGCATTTCCGCGCGCAGACGAATGAAATCCCCGGCCTTGCTCAACGGTGGACGCACCTCGATCCGCCCCGTGTCGCCGTCCACCGCCACGTGCATGAAGATATTGAACGCGATCGGCACCCGGTCGCTGCCGATGCCCCAGGGCGCCAGCGCCGCCGCCAGGTTGCCCTCGCAGCCGGGCCGGCCCTCCTCCTCGTCATAGAGCAGCTCGAACATCCGCCTGGAGCACGGAGTCAGGGTGAAATCGTGCCGCCCGCAGGCGCCCACAGGGCGCGTCAACCTGATCTTCTGTTCCGTCCGCCTCCTCGGCGGCGCGCTCCGGGATAGCCAGCATTGCCATTGGCGGTCCTGTGCGTGGGCTTGGCTCCGCACGCTAGGGACTCCACCGGCAAGCCCGTGTGTAGATCGCGCCCAGCCGGGAGCCGGATGCATGTGCCGTTCAGGCAGCAGACGCGCCGCCTACGCAGACCCCACAGCGGAGCCGGCTTCACCCGCTCAAGGCAGCAGCGCAGTCCACTCCGGCGTTTCGAACTTCTCCCGGGCCAGCGTCTGGGCACGGCCGAGCTCGTCGGGGTGCAGGTGGTCCCGGGTCAGGCCGCCATGGCGGGTGCGGAAGGTTTCGATCATCCGCTCGATCACCTCCGCCCGTGGCAGGCCGGTCTGGCTGCGCAGCGGGTCCACGCGCTTGAGCGCGCTCTTGGTGCCCTTGTCGCTGAGCTTCTCGCGGCCGATGCGCAGCACTTCCATCATCTTCACCGCGTCGATGTCATAGGCCATGGTCACGTGGTGCAGCACCGCGCCGCGGCGGCGGGCCTGGGCGGCACCGGCAATCTTGCCGCCGGGCGAGGTGATGTCGTTCAGCGGCACGTACCACGCCTTCACTCCCAGCCCGGCCAGCGCCTCGATCACCCACTCGTCCATGAAGGCGTAGGCCTGCTCGAAATCCA
This sequence comes from Candidatus Luteimonas excrementigallinarum, assembly GCA_019115725.1. GTDB lineage: Bacteria > Pseudomonadota > Gammaproteobacteria > Xanthomonadales > Xanthomonadaceae > Luteimonas > Luteimonas excrementigallinarum. The sequence goes on along the minus strand of DXCY01000113.1, from coordinate 3,873 downwards.
TGCCCTGCACCAGCGACTCCGGTGCCACCACCGAATAGGTAATGGTGTTGCCGGGCTCGATGAACATCGCCCCGCCGCCGCTGATCCGGCGCACCACCTGGATCCCGTGACGCTCGGCGCCCTCCCGGTCCACCTCGTTGCGCAGCGACTGGAAGCGGCCCATCACCACGGCCGAGGTGCCCCACTCCCACACCCGCAGGGTGGGCGGGCGACGACCGGCGGCCACCTCGTCCAGCATCACGTCGTCCAGCGCCATGTGCAGCGCCGGGGCCTGCGGCTCCATATGCACCAGGCGCCAATCGTGGTCCTGCCAGCGCGTGCGGCTCATGCCTGCGCCTCCGTACCGGCCGCGGCATCGCCCAGTGCGCGGCGCACGGCGACGGCCACGCCTTCGGCAGTGATGCCGAAGGTCTGCGTATCCGGGCCCAGCGCCGCCGCGACCGCAGCGGTGATCGCGTCCTGGCCGGCATCGGCCGGCAGGCCTTCCACAGCGGCCGTGATGGCATCCAGCGCGCTGGGCGGCTCGAGGAAGAAATCCCCACTTACCTGCACTGCGCTCAGGCGGCCATCGGCCACCGCCAGGTCCACCACCACCAGTTTTCCACCCGGCACCTTGTATTCGCCGTGGGCCATGCTGTTGTCTGTTTTATCCATGCGCGCAGTGTATCCGCATCATCGTTCGTCGCCGACCCGGGGCGGCCGGGCGCACCTCGCCGCCCGGATCCAGCGGCATAATCCCCGCTCAAACCGGGGATCCGCATGCGCAGCGTTGAAGGCAGGACCGTACTGATCACAGGGGCCGCCATGGGCATGGGCCGGCTGTATGCCCGCCACGCCGTGGCCGAGCGTGCCGCCACGGTGGTGCTGTGGGATCTGGACGCTGCCCCGCTGGAAACCACCCGTGCGGAGCTGGCAGCAGGCGGCGCGAACGTGCTCGCCAAGGTGGTGGATGTGTCGTCGGCGGATGCCGTGGCCAACGCGGCCCGCGAACTGCACGAGGCCAACGTGCATCCGGACATCGTGATCAACAATGCCGGCGTGGTACGCGGCAAGCCCTTCTGGGAGCACGATCCGCTGGCCGACAGCGAGTTCATCATCCGCATCAACGTACTCGGGCCCATGCACGTGGCGCGGGCGTTCCTACCGGCAATGATTGCTGCCGGCCGCCAGGCGCGGATCCTCAATGTGGCTTCCGCCTCGGGACAGCTTTCCGTACCGCGGATGAGCGTCTATACCGGCTCGAAGTGGGCGGTGATCGGCTGGAGCGATTCCCTGCGCCTGGAGCTGGAGCGCGAGGGCCACGGCCACGTGCGCGTGACCACTCTGATTCCCAGTTACATCAAGACCGGCATGTTCGACGGCGCCCGCGCGCCATTGCTTACTCCGCTGCTGGAACCGGAGTACGTCGTGGACAAGGCCTGGGCCGCAATGAAGGCCGGCCGACCGCGGCTGATGCTGCCCTGGTCCGTGGGCCTGAGCCGCATGCTGTCCGGCCTGCTGCCACTGCGCGCCTGGGACTGGCTGGCCGGACGCGTGTTCGGGGTGTATTCGTCAATGGACGCCTTCACCGGCCGCAGGCCCGGCCAATGAACCTGCAGGCGGGGGCCGCCGCTGTGCCGCCGGGCCACCATGCCGGATGGCAGGTCCCGTCGGGCGCTGTACTGGCCTAGGATGGCCGGGAACCCGTTCCCCGCCACATGCCCTTGAACCCGACCTCCGTCCAACTCGTTGCCACCGTACTGTTCGCGCTGGCGATCATCCATACCTTCAGTACCAAGTACTTCCAGCGCCTGGCCCAGCGCCAGCCTGCGCATTCCGGCATCTGGCACCTGCTGGCCGAAGTGGAAGTGGTGTTCGGCTTCTGGGCCATGATCTTCGTGGTCGTCATGGTGGCCATGGCCGGCGGCAGCGAAGCCACGGCCTACGTGGATTCGCGCAACTTCACCGAACCCATGTTCGTGTTCGCGATCATGGTGATTGCCGGTACCCGGCCGATCGTGTGGCTGGCCAGCCGGCTGGTGGATGGCCTGGCGCGACTGCTGCCCTGGCGCAACGGGCTGGAGTTCTGCTTCAGCGTGCTGGCACTGGTGCCGCTGCTGGGATCTTTCATCACCGAGCCAGCAGCCATGACCCTGGCAGCCATGCTGCTGGCCCGTCGCGTGTATGCGGTCAACATCTCCAACAAGGCCAAGTACGCGCTGCTGGGCACGCTGTTCGTCAACGTGTCGATCGGCGGGGTGATGACCCCGTTCGCCGCACCGCCGGTGCTGATGGTGGCCGGCAAGTGGAACTGGGACCTGGCCTTCATGATGGCCAATTTCGGCTGGAAGGCGGCCCTGGCCGTGATCGTGAATACTGTGCTGGTGGTGTTCGTGTTCCGCAAGGAACTCGGCCAGCTGCCCTCGGCGGAACAGGGCACGCCCACCCAGCCGATGCCTGCGTGGGTGGTGGCCCTGCACGTGCTGTTCCTGCTGGGGCTGGTGGTATTTGCCCATCACCCGGCCATGTTCATGGGCATCTTCCTGCTGTTCATGGGTGTGGCCACGGCCTACAAGCAATACCAGGATCGGCTGATCCTGCGCGAGGGCCTGCTGGTGGCCTTCTTCCTCGCCGGCCTGGTGGTGCTGGGCGGGCAGCAACAGTGGTGGCTGCAGCCGCTGCTGATGAAAATGAGCCCGGACGCCGTGTTCTTCGGGGCCGCCGCGCTGACCGCCATCACTGACAATGCCGCCCTCACCTACCTGGGTTCACTGGTCGAAGGGCTGAGCGACGAGTTCAAGTACATGCTGGTGGCCGGCGCCGTGGCCGGCGGCGGCCTGACCGTGATCGCCAACGCGCCCAACCCGGCCGGCATGTCGATCGTGCGCCGCTACTTCCCCGACCAGACGGTGAATCCGCTCGGCCTGCTGGCGGCCGCATTGCCGCCTACGCTCATCGCCATGGCGGCCTTCCGCCTGCTGTAACTGGCGGGCGCCTAGCGCTCCCGACCCACCGGCTGGCCCTGCATGTCGTACTGCAGGGTCACCGATCCGCGCCGCGGGTCGTCAATACCCACTTCCAGCAGAAGCACGGGGTCCCATGAGCCATCTGCGAGCAGGGTGGACCTGTGGCGGACCCGGACCGACTCCACGGTGGGTTCGCTGAACCCGGTGCGCTGCACGGCATCGGCCACCAGAGCGGGCAGCCGGTCCAGCGCCTTGAAATCGCCAAGGCGGAACGCCTGCGGCTCATCGTCGGCAATCCGGATCGTCATCGGCCGTGATTCCCCCAGCTTGCCGTAACTGTAGGAGTAATTATCCCAGTTACCGGGCACGCTGGGATTCCCGGCCTCAAGGATCACCCTGGCCGGGACAATGTACAGATCCGAAAGCGGCACGCTGCCGGGCTCGATCCCCAAGCGCTTGGCCACCGCGGCCTCGGCCGCGCGGATCACGAACGGCTCCCCGCCCGCTCCGCGACGCTTGGCCTCGGCGGCGATCTCGTCCGCCTCACGCGCACCGATACAGCCGGTGAACAACAAGGCAACTGCAAGCGCCGCCCCCACTCCCGACCCTCGCGAAACCCGCCTGAAAAAAGCTCTTTTATGCATAGCCCGTCAGCATGACGCCTGAATATGACATCCTTGCGCACCCTCAACGCCGGCTCCCCCATGGCACCCAACTCCAGGATCTACAAAGCCGAACTCCAGGTCACCGACATGGACCGGCAGTACTACGCCAGCCATCAGCTCACCCTCGCCCAGCATCCGTCGGAAACTCCGGAGCGGCTGATGGTGCGGCTGATCGCCTTCGCCCTGTACGCCGATGAGCGGCTGGAATTCGGCCGCGGCCTGAGCGACACCGATGATGCCGACCTGTGGCAGCGCGACTACAC
>DXCY01000112.1 GCA_019115725.1 Candidatus Luteimonas excrementigallinarum | reverse complement strand
GCCGGCCGCGACCAACGCGGCGCGCATGCGGGCCAGGGCCCAGGCCAGGTTGACCGCGGTCGGACGCGCGGCGTTGAGCCGATCGATGGCCGGCTGCAGAACTTGTGCCGCGTCTTCGCCATCGACCGCCTCGATGCCTTGCCCGGCCAGTACCACGCCCCAGGCCGCGGCAATGCCGATCGCCGGCGCGCCGCGCACGACCAGGTTGCGGATGGCATCGGCCACGGCATCGCTGCTGGTGCAGGCAATGTGGATGGTCTCGAACGGCAACCGGCGCTGGTCGAGCAGTTCCAGGGCGTCGCCGGTCCAACGGATCGGGCGGATGCGGTCGTAGCGGGAGTAATCGATGCTGGGCGGGTTCATCGGCCGATTTTAACTGCCTGGCTCCGCGACGCGGCAGCCGCGTCAGTACACGCGGAATTCCGCGCCGCAGTTGCCATCCACCCAGACTCCGCGCCGGTCCCAGCCCCAGTTCTGACGCTGCACGCAGCGCGTCCGGGACAGCTGCCGGATCAGTTCCACGCCCTCGCCGACCACCGCGTTGCAGCGGCTGCGACGATTGCCGCGGGACTCGCAGCGCACGATCTGCTCGCCCACGGGCGCCGCATCCTCTGCGCCGCCCTGGCTATCTCCATCCGCTGCATGCACCGCCACGAATTCGCCGCCGCAGCCCGAGACCACCCAGATCCCGCGTGCGTCATAGCCCCAGGTACTGCCTTGGATGCAGTCGGCCAGCGAGAGCTGGCGCACCATGCGGATGCCCGTGTCGGTGTCCGCCGCGCAGTACTTGCGCCGATTGTCCCGCGAGACGCAGCGCACCACGCTGTCCGCCTGCGCATCAGCCGCGGCGGAGGCGGATGCGCCGGTATCTGCATCCCGCCCGCCGAACATCGCGCAGCCCGCACCGGCCACTGCACACACAAGCAACCCCGTTCGCCACACGCCGTTGATCACTGCCATCTCCGGAAAATCCCCGGCTGACTTTACCCGTTCCCGGTTCAATTCAATGTTGCAGCGCGTCCAGACCGGGCTGGCGGAACGTATTCAGGCCCGCGGGAAGGCAAACGCCAGCACGTCGGCGATGCGCCCGGTTTCCAGCATCGCCATCAGCAGCCGGTCCACGCCCAGGGCCACCCCGGCGCTGTGCGGCAGACCGTGCTGCAGCGCGGCCAGAAGATGCGTATCCACCTCCGGCTCCACGTCACCGCGCTCCCTGCGCAGGGCCAGCTCGCGTTCAAAACGGCTGTTCTGCTCGGCCGGGTCCTGCAGCTCGTGATAGCCGTTGGCCAGCTCCAGCGGGCCCAGGTACAGCTCGAACCGTTCGGCCACCGGCACCGGATCGTCGTCGTCATCCGTGGGGCGGATGCGGGCCAGCATGCACTGCGACTGCGGGTAGTCGTAGACCACCGTAATCGCGTCCTTCGCAAAGCCGGGCTGGATGCGGTGGGTCATCAGCAGGTCCAGCCAGTCGTCGCGGCCAAGGCCGTCCGGATCGATATCGATGTCGCCCAACGCCGCGCGCAGGGCCTCATCCGGGGCCCGCATGGGGTCGATGCCCAAGTGCTCGCGATACAACATGCGATAGCTGACGTACGCCGGCTGCGACTGCCGGCCCACCAGCGCCAGCGCCGCCTGCACCACCTCCACGGTTTCCGCCGCCATGCGCCGGTGATCCCAGCCCAGGCGGTACCACTCAAGCATGGTGAACTCGGGGTTGTGGCGCCCACCCGCCTCGCCGTCGCGGAACACCCGGCCCAGCTCGTAGCAGTCGCCCACGCCCGCGGCGAGCAGGCGCTTGAGCGGGTATTCCGGCGAAGTGCGCAGCCAGCGGCGACGCGGCCCCGCATCCACGTGACCGGTGAACCCGACATGGAACGAGGTGATGTTGGGCTCGGTATTTCCCGCCTGCGACAGGATCGGTGTTTCCACCTCCAGCACGCCGCGGGCGTCGAAGAAGCTGCGGATCGTCGCATTGAGTCGCGCGCGCAGGCGCAGGGCGTCCAGCGACGCGGAGGGAGCCCAGTGACTGTCAGTCATGGCTCTGGAGGAACTCGAGCAGCCTGGCTTCGTCCCACACCTCGATTCCCAGCGCATGCGCCCTGGTCAGCTTGGAACCTGCGGATTCACCGGCAACCACAAACGAGGTCTTCTTCGACACGCTGCCCACCGCCTTGGCACCCAGCGCTTCCAGCCGCTCCCTGGCCTGGTCGCGGGTCATTGCTTCCAGGGTGCCGGTCAGCACCACGGTCTGGCCGTCGAGCGGCCCGGCCTGCACTTCGTCCGCGGCCGGCAGGCGCTCAAGCAGCGCCCGCTGCGCATCCAGGGCGCGCAGGTACAGGTAGCGGTTGGCTTCATCGCCCATCCACGCGGCGAGCGACTGTGCGGCCTCGCCGGGCAGGCCGGCGGAAACAAACCGGTGCTCGGCCGCCGTGGCAATCTCCGCCGCAGAGGCGAAGGCGGAGACCAGGCGCTCGGCACGGTTGGCTGTGATCCGCGGGATCTCCAGGTCCACCAGCAGGGTGGCCGGATCCAGCCCCTCGGCCAGCTTCGGCGACGGCGCATGGCCGTCGGTGATGCGTACGCCACGCGCCAGCAGGTCATCGATCACCTGCTGGTTGCCCGGCTGATCGAGGAAGTGACCCAGCGAGCGCGCCACCTCCCCGCCGATATCGGGCACACGCTTGAACAGCGGCCATGGCGTATGCCGCACCAGGGCGAGATCACCAAACCATGTCGCCAGCGATTTGGCCGTGGTCTCGCCCACGTGGGCGATGCCGAGCGCGAACAGGAACCGCGCCAGCGACGCATCACGGCTGCGGTCGATCGCTTCCACCAGGTTCTCGGCCCACCTGGTGGCCACCTTGCCGGCCTTCACCGTCTCCGGGGTGGTGCCATCGCGCTCGTCGGCACGGCGCTTCATTTCCACGAAATCATCCACGTCCAGCCGGTACAGATCGGCCACGCTGGTGGCGATGCCGAAGTCCACCAGGTCCTGGATCAGCCGCTCGCCCAGGCCCTCGATGTCCATCGCCCGGCGCGAGGCGAAGTGGAACAGGGCCTGCACGCGCTGCGACGGGCACACCAGCTCGCCGCTGCAGCGGGCGACCACCTCGCCCTCCTCGCGCACGATCTCCGAGCCGCACACCGAGCAGTGGCTGGGCATGCGCCAGGGCTGCGCGCCTTCGGGGCGGCGATCGGTGATCACCCGCACCACCTCCGGGATCACGTCGCCGGCCCGGCGCACGATCACCGTATCGCCCAACCGCACGTCCAGCCGCGCCACCTGGTCGGCGTTGTGCAGGGTCGCGCGGGTCACCGTCACTCCGCCCACGTGCACCGGCTGCATCAGCACCCAGGGCGTCACCGCCCCGGTGCGCCCAACGTTGATCTCGATGGATTCCACCACCGTGGACTGCTCCTGGGCCGGGTACTTGTGCGCCAGCGCCCAGCGCGGCGCGCGGGAGACAAACCCCATCTCCTCCCGGTCACCGGCGTCGTCCAGCTTGTACACCACCCCGTCGATCTCGAACGGCAGCCCGGCACGCTGCGCGCCGATGCGCTGGTAGTAATCGATCAGCCCGTCCAGCCCGCTGACCACCTCGCCCAGGCTGCTGACCGGGAAGCCCCATTCGCGCAGCATGCGCATCGATTCGGAATGGGTATCAGGCAGTTCGCCGCCCTCCACCAGTCCGCTGCCATAGGCGAAAAACGCCAGTGGACGCTGGGCGGTGATGGCCGGATCCAGCTGCCGCAGCGAGCCCGCCGCGCCGTTGCGCGGATTGGCCAGCACCTTGCCTCCCTGCTCCCTGACCCGGGCGTTGTAGGCTTCGAAATCGGCCAGCGGCATGTACACCTCGCCGCGCACTTCCAGCACCGCCGGCCAGCCATCGCCGCGCAGCCGCAGCGGAATGGCGCGCACCGTGCGCAGGTTCGCGGTTACGTCCTCGCCGGTGGCGCCATCGCCGCGGGTCGCGCCCTGGACGAACACGCCGTCCTCATAGCGCAGGCTGACGGCCAGGCCGTCGAGCTTGGGCTCGGCGGAAAACACCGGCGCATCGGTCTCGAGCTTCTGGGTGATCCGGCGTACGAAGTCGCCGACCTCCGCGTCCTCGAACGCGTTGCCCAGCGAGAGCATGGGCATGGCGTGGCGCACCTGGGCGAACTTGCCGGAAGGCGCCGCGCCCACCCGCCGGCTCGGCGAATCCTCACTGGCCAGCGCAGGATGTTCCGCCTCCAGCGCCTCGAGCTCGCGCATCAGCGCGTCGTACTCGGCGTCCGGAATCTGCGGCTCATCGAGCACGTGATAACGGTAATTGGCGTCGTCGATCAGACGACGCAGTTCAGCAACGCGTTCAGCAGGATTGGCAGGCATCCGGGAATTCTATCCAACCCGGCCTGTTGACCGGTGCATCCCTGCTGGAACGACGGATTACCAGCGCGGGCTGCGGGTGATCGGCGGCTCTTCCTGCTCGCGGTCGTAGGCGCGCAGCTCATCGCGCAGGTGGGCCACGCGCTGGCGGCCCAGCGCATTGCGCTGCTCATCCAGCAGCACCCCGTCCAGCAGCTCGGCCATGCGCTGCGCCGTGGGGTGCATCGCATCCCAGGCATCCAGCGCCGACACCGGCGCCGGCAGGGTCAGGAAGAAGGCGATCGCCGGCGTCTCCAGTTCCTGGATCTCACCCATCTCGAAGCTCCCCGGCTTCTTGATATTGGCCACGCTGAACACCGGGCCCATCTCCAGCCGGCCTTCCACCAGGCGGTGGAACACGTTCATGTGTCCGTAGGTCAGTCCGGCCTTCTCCGCCGCTACCACAATGTCTGGCCCACGCAGCACCTGGCCCGCACGGGCGGCGATGTACAGGGTCACGATCTTGTCGAATTCGCTGCTGACCCGGCGGCCCAGCTCGGCATTGGGCGTGGCCGGATCGCCCACGGCGCTGTCGAACAGCTCCATCTCGGCCTGCTCGCCCGGATCGGCGGCCGCTTCCCCGGCGTCGGCCAGCTCTTCCTCTATCTGCGCGCCCAGGGTCGGCTCCAGCCGCTCGCCGGTGCGCTGCTCCGGTTCCACGCGCCGGCCCTGCGACGTCTTGCGCGGACGCGTGCCGTGATACCAGATGGCGGCGACCAGGATGAGGCCGGCCACCACGATCGCGATTTGCATCAGCCTTACGTCTGACACGGGGGATTCTCCTTCAGCAACATGCGCGAAAAACCGCGCACAGGGTAACGCGGGATACGTGCCCGGTCAGGCGGCGCCCACCAGGCGCGCGGCCTCGGCAAGGTCCACCGACACCAGGCGGCTCACACCGGGCTCCCGCATGGTAACGCCGGACAGCTGCTGTGCGGCTTCCATCGTGGCCTTGTTGTGGGTCACGAACAGGAACTGCACCTTCTCGCTCATCTCGCTGACCATGGCGGTGAAGCGGCCCACGTTGGCCTCGTCCAGCGGTGCGTCCACCTCGTCCAGCAGGCAGAACGGCGCCGGGTTGAGCTGGAAGATCGCGAATACCAGCGCCACCGCGGTCATCGCCTTCTCGCCGCCCGAGAGCAGGGAGATGTTGGACACGCGCTTGCCCGGGGGCCGGGCCATGATCGCCACGCCGGTATCCAGCAGGTCCTCGCCGGTCAGTTCCAGGTACGCATGGCCCCCACCGAACAGGCGCGGGTAGATTTCCTGCACCCCGGAGTTGACCCGGTCGAAGGTGTCCTTGAACCGGCCGCGGGTCTCGCGGTCGATCTTGCGGATGGCCTCTTCCAGCGTTTCCAGCGCCGAGTTGAGGTCGGCGTCCTGGGCGTCCAGGTATTCCTTGCGCTGCGCGGCCTCGGCGTGCTCGGAGATCGCGGCCAGGTTCACCGGCTCCAGCCGCCGCAGTTTGGCGTCGAAGTCGGTGACCATTTTTTCCCACTCGGCCGCCCGCGCGTCCCCTTCCAGGCCGGACAGCACCTGCTCCAGCTCGAACCCGGCCGCTGCCACCTCGCCGGCCAGCTGCTCGGCCCGCACCACCAGCGCCTGCTGGTCGACGCGGCGCTGGGAAATCGCCTCGCGGTGGGCCAGCGACTGCTCGTCGCGCTGCTGGCGCACCTGTTCGAATTCACGCAGCTCGTTCTCGATGCCCTGCAGCGCGGTGCGTGCTTCGGCCAGCGCCGCGTCCACCACCACACGCTGCTCCAGGGTCACCTGGCGCTGGGCTTCCAGCTCCTGCACCGGATCGCCGCCTTCGGCGAGCTGGGCGCTGATCTGGGCCAGGCGCGAATCCAGCTGACCGCGCTGCCCGCCCATGCGGTCCAGGGCCTGGGTCAGGGCGAGCACCTGGGCGCGCTGCGATTCCAGCGTCAGGGCCAGGGCGTGGGCCATCTCGCCGGAAGAGCGGGCCGCCATGCGGGCGGTGTCGCGCGCCTCGGTCAGCCCCTGGCGCTCGGCTTCCAGCGCCTGGCGGGCGTTTTCCAGCTCTGCCATGCGCTCCACCAGATCCTCGAGGCGGGCGCGGGATTCGCGCGCCTGCGCGGCACTGGTGTCGGTGGTTTCAGCCAGCTGGGCCAGTTCGGCATCGATCTTCTCGATCCGGCCGCGGGCCGAATCCAGCCGTCCCTGCTGGCTTTGCAGCTGCCCGGCCAGCTCGGAAACACTGCGATGGGCCAGGTACAGCGCACGCTGGGCTTCCTCGCGCTGCTGCTCGGCGGCCAGCAGCTGGCCGCGGCGGACCGTGGTTTCTTCTTCCAGCTGGGCTTCGCGCTCCTGCAGCTCCTCGATACCGGCGCGCAGCGACTGGATCTCGCGCTCGCGCAGCAGCGCGCCCTGCTTGGCCGCGCCCGAGCGCAGCACCCGCACCCAGCCCGCGCCGAGGCGCTCGCCGCTGCGGGTGATCACCGAATCTCCCGCGTCCAGGCGGGCCTGCAGCGCGCGGGCTTCGGCGAGGTCTTCGGCCACGTGCAGATGGGCCAGCAGGCGCCGGACGGCCGCCGGGCCCTGCACCCGGGCCGCCAGCGAGGTGGCCGGATACTGCCCGTCATCAGTCGCGGTGGAAACGAGCGCGAGCCGGCCTTCGCCGAGATCGCCCAGCGCGTCCACGAGCGCCTCGGGCTGGTCCACCAGCACGCCTTCGATCAGCTGGCCAAGCGCGCTTTCAACCGCGTTTTCCCAGCCGCTTTCCACCTGCAGCCGCTCACCGACGCGTGCGGCCGAATCCAGACCCTGGCGCTGCAGCCACTCAACCGCCGCGCCCTGCTCCTGCCCGAGCGCCGCGTGCTGCAGCGTCTCCAGCGACGACAGGCGCCCGCGCTGCTCCTGCAGCCGCTTGCGCAGCTCGGACATCTCGTTATGGGCGGTGCGCTGTTCTTCCTGCAGGGTCAGCGCAGCCTGCTTGCGTGATTCCAGGTCCGCGGTGAGGGTTTCCAGCGCGAGCTTCTGCTCTTCATGCTGTTCGTCGACCTCGGCGAAGCGGCCGGACAGCGCGTCCAGGTCCAGGCTGTCGCGCTCGGTGGCCAGCTGCTCGCGGCGCCGTTCGGCATCCAGCGACTGCCGGTCCAGGTAGTCCACCCGGGTGCGCTCCACATCGGCAGTGCGGGTGGCTTCGGCCACCTGGCGGCCATGTTCGTCCCAGCCCTGCTGCCACTCGATCAGGCGGGCCTCGGCCTCGCGCAGGATCTCCTGGCGCTGGGCATCTTCCTCGCGCAGCTGCTCCAGCCGCGGCTCGGCCTCGAGGATGGATTCCTGCAGGGTTTCCAGTCGCTCCTGGTCGGTGCTGATGTGCTCGCCGATCTCGGCCAGCGCCTCCTGCGCTTCCTCGCGCGCCTTCACCAGCCGGCCCGAGAGTTCGCGCTGATGGGTGATCTGCTGCTCCACCCGCGCCAGGTTGCCGCCCACTTCGTACACCGCGGCCTGGGCCTGGGCCAGCACCTCGGATGCCTCCTCGCGGCGCACGCGGTTGGTTTCGATCCGGCGCTCGGCGTCGCGCTGCTCGGCTACCAGTTGCTCCAGCCGTGTTTCCTCGCGGGCCAGGTCTTCACGCATCTTCGCCAGCCGCTGGTCCAGCGCCCGGTATTCCAGCGCCAGCCATTCGGCGTGGCGGATCTTCCGCTCGGCCTGGATGGTGGTGTACTGCTCGGCCTGGCGCGCCTGCCGGGCCAGGTGATTGAGCTGCTTGCCCACCTCCTCGCGCAGGTCGTTGAGCCGGTCCAGGTTCTCGCGGGTGTGGCGGATCCGGTTCTCGGTCTCGCGGCGGCGCTCCTTGTACTTGGAGATGCCGGCGGCCTCCTCCAGGTACACCCGCAGCTCCTCGGGGCGGGCATCGATGATCTGGCTGATCATGCCCTGCTCGATGATCGAGTAGCTGCGCGGGCCCAGGCCGGTGCCCAGGAACAGATCGGTGATGTCCCGACGCCGGCAGCGCGTGCCGTTGAGGTAGTAGTTGCTCTGGCCGTCGCGGCTGACCGTGCGCTTGACCGAGATCTCGTTGAACGAGGCGTACTCGCCGGTGATGGTGTGGTCGGAGTTGTCAAAGATCAGCTCCACCATGGCCTGCGACACCGGCTTGCGCGCCGACGAGCCGGAGAAAATCACGTCGGTCAGCGAGTCACCGCGCAGGCGGCTGGCAGTGCTCTCGCCCATCACCCAGCGCACCGCGTCGATGATGTTCGACTTGCCGCAGCCGTTGGGACCGACCACGCCGGTCATGTTGGTCGGCAGGTGCAGCGTGGTGGGATCGACAAAGGACTTGAAGCCGGAAAGCTTGATCGTGGACAGGCGCATGCGGCGGTCGGGTGCCTCAGCGGCCACCGACGCTGCCGGCCGGCCGCACTCATGAGTGGAAAGGGATTAACAATCCAATGCAAGTTGCTGATTGGTAAAGCTATCGCGCAAGGTCAATTTCACGCCACCCTGCAGTATAGCGGCCCGCCGGGTCTCCGGTCAGCGCGTGCGCGTCCAGACCTCTATCCCCCTGACGCAGGTCGGATCAGACTCCTCAATGCGCACCATGACACTGAACAGTGATGTAAAGGCCTGCATCCATTTGTCCGAACGTCGTTCCAGCTCAGGAAACTGCTCCATTACAAAGGCAGCGGGGAAGCAGGGTTCCGGTTTCACCAAAAAGAACACATGACTGTATGGCACGCCGAACAGGTCATCGATCCGCGCATCACCCAGATCCAGGCTCGGCCCTCGTCCATGGGGGTCGTGGGCCCAGTCGTAGTCCATGGATGTCATCGCGTCACGTAGCGCACCTTCCTCATCAGCGGCTACGTTGGTAATGAACCAGGCCAGGCTGCCGTGACGGGGCGCCTGCGGCAGCATCGCGCAGGACACCAGTAGCACGGATGCAGCAATCAACGCCGCCCACGACCGCTTCTGTCGCATCACGCGCATCTCCCACCTCTCAGAAAGTCCCGGTACAGACTAACGGAGCCGACCGCAGCCGGCCGCCGCAACGCCGGACACGGATTCGCCTTGGGCCAGCCGCCTGCCTGCCTCGGGCACAATCGTCCGATGTCCAGACCCGCCACTGCCGCGGCACCCGGCCGCCAACCCAATCCCAGCCTGCGTGAGCGCTTCCAGGCGATGCGCAACGTGCCGCCCTTCCTGCGCCAGATCTGGGCCGCGAGTCCGACGCTGAGCATCACCAGCCTGGGGCTACGCCTGGTGCGGGCGTTTCTGCCGATCCTGATGCTCTACATCGGCAAGCTGATCATCGACGAGGCGGTGCGCCTGGTCGGACTGGGCATCAGTTTCGACACGCTGGGCGAGGCCTGGCGCAGTGGACTGCTGAGCCACCTGCTGTGGCTGCTGGTGCTGGAGTTCGGCCTGGCGATCGCCTCGGACCTGATCGGACGCATGGTGGGCTACGCCGAATCCATGCTCTCGGAGCTGTTCACCAATGCCACCAGCATCCGGCTGATGGAACACGCGGCCACGCTGGACCTGGAGGACTTCGAGGACCCGGAGCTGCAGGACAAGCTGGATCGCGCCCGGCGCCAGACCATGGGCCGCAGCAACCTGATGGCCCAGCTGTTCGGCCAGGTGCAGGACATCATCACCGTGGTCAGCTTCGCCATCGGTCTGCTGGTCTATGCGCCGTGGCTGATCGTGCTGCTGGCGGTGGCGCTGATCCCGGCCTTCATTGGCGAGTCCCACTTCAACGCGCTGGGCTATTCGCTGAACTTCCAGCGCACCCCGGAACGGCGCCAGCTGGAGTACGTGCGCCAGACCGGCGCCAGCGTGGAGAGCGCGAAGGAAGTCAAGATTTTCAACCTGCACCGGTTCCTGGTGGAGCGCTACCGCACCCTGGCCTGGGACTTCTACAAGGCCAACCGCTCGCTGGCCCGGCGTCGCGCAGCCTGGGGCGCGGTGCTGGCGGCACTGGGCACGCTGGGCTACTACGTGGCCTATGCCTATATCGCCTGGCGCACGGTGCGCGGCGATTTCACCATCGGCGACCTGACCTTCCTGGCCGGCAGCTTCCGCCGCCTGCGCCAGCTGCTGGAAGGACTGCTGGTGGGCTTCTCGCAGGTGGCCAGCCAGGCGCTGTACCTGGACGACCTGTTCTCGTTCTTCGCGATCGAGCCGGAAATCCGCTCGCCGGACAATCCCATCCCGTTCCCGAAGCCGATCCGCGAGGGCTTCGTGTTCGAGAACGTGGGCTTCCGCTATCCGGACGCGGAAAAGTGGGCGCTGCGGGGCCTCGACTTCCGGCTGCACGCCGGCGAGGTGCTGGCCCTGGTGGGCGAGAACGGCGCCGGCAAGACCACCCTGGTGAAGCTGCTGGCGCGGCTCTACGACCCGGACGAGGGCCGGATCCTGCTCGACGGACGCGATCTGCGCGAGTACGACCTGGACGAGGTGCGCGCCAATGTGGGGGTGATCTTCCAGGACTTCGTGCGCTATCACCTGACCGCGGGCGAGAACATCGGCGTGGGCCAGATCGACGCCATGGACGACCAGGAACGGATCCGCGAGGCCGCCCACCGGGCAATGGCCGACGAGGTGATCGAGGCCCTGCCCCGCGGCTATGACCAGCTGATCGGGCGGCGCTTCAGCAGCGGGCTGGACCTGTCCGGCGGGCAGTGGCAGAAGATCGCCATTGCACGCGCCTATATGCGCGATGCGCAGGTGATGATCCTGGACGAGCCGACGGCGGCGCTGGACGCGCGCAGCGAGTTCGAGGTGTTCCAGCGGTTCAAGGAACTGTCCGATCAGCGCACGGCGGTGCTGATTTCGCACCGCTTCTCCAGCGTGCGCATGGCCGACCGGATCCTGGTGATGGAACAGGGGCAGATTGAATCCAGCGGCACCCACGAGGAGCTGATGGCCGAAGGCGGCCGCTACGCCGAGCTGTTCGAGCTGCAGGCCGCCGGCTACCGCTGAGATCCCTCGGAGCGCCCCGCACGGGCAAAGCCGCGTGAACCCTGTCTCCAGCAGATCGCCGCCAACGTGAGGGTCCGGCGGGGCTGGCCCGGTCAGGACTGTCGGCGCCATGGACGGCGCCGGCAAGCGTACATGGACGTATTCACAGCGGGTCCTGACCGGGCCAGCCCCGCCGGGCCGCCCGCGCGACTCCGGAAACAACACCGGAGACCATCCATCAGGACCACAGCATTACCCACCCGGTTCGACACTCGTAATCCACTTCTACCGGAACAGATCGGGCTGGTCCGCGGCCGGGGCGGTGTAGCTGAGGCGGCCGTCAACGATCCGGGCGGCCGGGGTCCAGGGGTGCTCCTGGCTGCGACCTGGGGCCAGCAGGTGCGTTACCCGCCAGCCGCGGGCCTTGAAGTCATCGCAGATCAGGCTCCGGTGGCAACGCCACCACGGTGCTTCGGCACACATCACCGCCGTGCGCGCCTCCTGCGCGAGCGCCATCAGCCGCTCGCGGGCGCGGGCATAGGCCGGCGTATCCATATAGTCGGCATAGCCGCGGAAGCTGGCGTTGCGCCACGCCGTATGCGGTGAATCGGGCCGCGTTGAACGCCGCCCGCCCAGTTCCGCCATGGGCACGTACGCAATTCCCGAAGCAGGCAGGCTGCTGGCCAGCGATTCGGCCGAATACTGCGGATTGCGGCGCGACCCCGGGTAACGCCGCACATCAGCCAGGCGCACTACGCCCGCCTCGCGCAACATCGCCACCAGTTCATCCAGCGGTCGGGTTGAGTGGCCAACGCTCCACAACTCCGACACATCCGCCGCGGCATGCTCTGCCTCATTCATCAATCAATGATCACCCAAGGGGAGTCAACGGCATGTCCAGCCACGCGAACCAGGAATCGCACCCGCCCACCGGCGGCATCGCCCGCAAAGCCCGGATCCTCGGCTTCCTGCTCAAGTACCGCAACGCCGGCGTGTTCTCCTTCGAGCTGGACGAAGCGTCACTGGACATGGAGCTGCCCCAGGACACCTCCGACAACCGGCCCGAACAGTTCGTCGACGATCTGGAAGCGCTGGGCCCAACCTTCGTCAAGATCGGCCAGTGGCTCTCCACCCGCCCGGACATGGTGCCGCCCGAATACCTGGCCGCACTGGAGCGGATGCAGGATGACGTGGCGCCCGAAGCCTGGGACGCCATCCACCAGGTCATCGCCGACGAGCTTGGCGTACGGCCGGAGCGGGTGTTCGCGCATATCGACGAGACGCCGCTGGGCTGCGCCTCGCTGGCCCAGGTACACCGGGCCACCCTGCGCGACGGGCGCGAGGTGGCGCTGAAGGTGCAGCGCCCGGATATCGAACAACTCATCCGCGAAGACCTCGGCCTGCTGGCCGGCCTGGCCGAGCGCGTGGACCAGATGACCGATCTCGGCCGCCGGCTGCACTTTGCGGATTGGGTCGGCGAGTTCCGCCGCGCCCTGCTGGCCGAGCTCGACTATCGGGTGGAAGCGCAGAACCTGGACCGGTTCGACACCCATTTCGCGAAATATCCGGAAGTGTTCGTACCCAGGCCGGTGTGGGATCTCACCCGCCCGCGCCTGCTGACCATGGAACTGGTGCGCGGCACCAAGGCCACCGATATTTCCGGCCTGCGCCGCACCGAGCAGGATCTGGGCGAGCTGGCCGCGGCGCTGATGCGCGCCTACCTGGACCAGGTGTTCGTACATGGCGAAATCCACGCCGACCCGCACCCCGGCAACCTGCTGGTCACCGATGACGGCCGCCTGGCCCTGTTCGACCTCGGCATGGTGGCGCACGTGCCGCCGCGCCAGCGCGACCGGCTTCTGAAGCTGCTGTTCGCAGCCGTGGACGGGCGCGGCGAGGAGGCCGCAGCGGAAGCGATCACCATGGGCACCCGGCTGGAGGACTTCGACGAGCCGCGCTACGTGCGCGAAGTGTCCCAGCTGGTGGCCCGCTACGCGGCCCATTCCAACAGCGCGGCCATGTCCGAGGGCCGGCTGGTGCTGGACCTGGTACGCCTGTCCACGGCCTGCGGCCTGCGCACCCAGCCCGAGCTGAGCCTGCTGGGCAAGGCCCTGCTGCACCTGGAACAGGTGGCACGGGCGCTGGACCCGGAGCTGGACATGAAGCAGGTGGTGGAAAGCCACCTGCAGAGCGTGATGAGCGCGCGCCTGCGCAAATCCTTCTCGCCAGCCAACCTCGCCAGCGAGGCCATGGAGCTGCAGGCCCTGGTGCGCGAAGCCCCGCGCAAGCTCGGCGATGTGCTCTCGCTATTGGCGGACAACCGCATGCAGGTGCGGGTGGCCGGACTGGAGGAATCACACCTGCTGGAGAGCCTGCACAAGATCGCCAACCGCATCACCGCCGGGCTGGTGACCGCGGCCCTGATCGTCGGCGCCGCGCTGATGATGGGCGTGGACGGCGGCCCACGGCTATTCGGCTACCCGGCCATTGCCCTGGGATTGTTCACCGTGGCGGCCGGCATCGGGCTGGCGATCGTGGTGCGCACCCTGGCGAGCGATCGCAAGCCCCGTCCCCGCGAAGAAAACGCCCCGCGCTGAGCCGCTGTTCCACCGCTGGTACAGCGTGGCGCCAGCCCCGGCACGGGATGAACAGGTAGAATGGAGGGCCCCCCGCGTCATAAACAGAACGAGCATGAGTTCCGCTTTCGGCACCGAGACCGTGCTGGACGTCCGCCACTGGACCGACGACTACTTCAGCTTCACCACCACCCGGGACGAAGGCTTCCGCTTCGACAACGGCCAGTTCGTCATGCTCGGCCTGCGTCCGGAGGAAGGCGTCAAGCCGCTGATGCGCGCCTACTCCATAGCCAGCGCCAACTGGGAGGAGCAGCTGGAGTTCTTCAGCATCAAGGTGCCCGACGGCCCGCTGACCTCCAGGCTCAAGGACATCAAACCGGGCGACCAGATCATGCTCAGCCGCAAGCCCACCGGCACGCTGCTGATCCATGACCTGCACCCGGGTCGCAACCTGTACCTGATCGGTACCGGCACCGGCCTGGCGCCCTACCTGTCGGTGATCAAGGATCCGGAGACCTACGAGCGCTTCGAGCGGGTGATCCTGTGCCACGGTGTGCGCCACGCCACCGACCTGGCCTATTCGGACTACATCCGCAACGAGCTGCCGCAGCATGAGTTCCTTGGCGAGCTCATCAAGGACAAGCTGCATTACTTCCCGGCGGTGACCCGGGAGGACTTCGAAGTTGACGGCCACGACCACCGGGGCCGCCTGACCACGCACATGGACAACGGCCGGATGATGGAGATCCTCGGCCTGGAGCCGCTGGACCCGGCCCACGACCGCGCCATGATCTGCGGCAGCCCGCAGGTGCTGGCCGACGTGCGCGCGCTGCTGGATGCGCGCGGCTTCACCCCTGCCCCGCGCATCGGCACGCCGGGCGAGTACGTGTTCGAGCGGGCCTTCGTCGAAAAGTAACCCTCGGTGGCGGCCGCTGGCCGCTATAATCGACTGATCGGCCAAGCGCCACCGCCATAGGGGTTCCCTGACATGAAGATCCTGGTTGCCGTGGACGGCAGCGACATCAGCATGCGCGCCGTGCGCTTCGTGATTGCCCTCAACCGCAAGCTCACCAAGCCGGCCCGGGTCACCATGATGGCGGTTGATCCGCCCCCGTTCCCGGGCGTGGAAACCCGGATCGGCACCAAGGCCACCCGGCAGATGCACGAGGAAACCCTGGAGTCGATGCTCAAGGATGCCCGCCGCTCACTGTCGCGGGCCAAGCTGGAGCTCAACGAGCGGGCCGAGATCGGCGAGATCGCCGACACCATCCTCAACGTGGCGAAAAAAGAACGCGTGGACCTGATCGTGCTCGGCTCCCATGGCCGCGGCGCGGTCAAGGGCATCCTGCTGGGCTCGGTGTCCAGCAAGGTCATCGCCCAGACCGAAATTCCGGTCACCATCGTCCGCTGAGCCCCCGTCACCGCGGCGCTTCGCCACCCCTGCCATAGGTCACGGGGCAGGCCTGCGGCCTCTGCGGTAAAATCGAAGAATTGTCAATCAAGCAGGATCCGCAGCACATGAAGAAGACCGGCCTTACCCTGGCGCTTGCCGCCGCCCTTGGAATGGGCGTCAGCGCCTGCAGCACCGAAGCCCCCGTTGCCGGCGAAGTCGGCGAAACCAGCGAGCAGGTGATGCCTTTCTCCCAGGACAACCCCTTCGCCGTGCAGAGCGATCTGCCGCTGCACTTCCCGCCCTTTGACCGGATCAAGGACGAGCACTTCGCCCCGGCATTCGATGCCGGCATGGCCGAGGCCCTGGCCGAGGTCGAGGCGATCGCCAACAGCGACGAAGAGCCCACCTTCGACAACACCATCCTGGCGCTGGAGCGCTCGGGCCAGACCCTGGGCCGCGCCCTGAGCGTGTTCTACAACCTGGTCGGCACCGACACCAACGACACCCGCCGCAAGCTGCAGGCCGACTACTCGGCCAAGTTCGCCGCGCACAGCGACGCGATCTCGCTCAACCCGGCGCTGTTCGAGCGCATCGACACCCTCTACAACCAGCGCGACTCGCTGGGCCTGGACGCCGAGGGCGTGCGCCTGATCGAGCGCTACCACACCAGCTTCGTGCGTTCCGGCGCTGCCCTGGACGATGACCAGAAGGCGCGCATGAAGGAAATCAACGCCGAACTGGCCGAACTGGGCACCACCTTCAGCCAGAACGTGCTGGCCGAGGTAAACGACTCGGCGGTGATCGTGGACACCCGCGAGGAGCTGGAAGGCCTGACCGAGGCCCAGATCAGCGCCGCTGCCGACGCCGCCACCGAGCGCGGCCACGAAGGCAAGTTCGTGGTCACCCTGCTCAACACCACCGGCCAGCCGCCGCTGGCCCAGCTGGCCAACCGTGAGCTGCGCCAGCGCATCCACGAAGCTTCGGTGATCCGTGGCGCCCGCGGCAACGAGTGGGACAACCGCGAAATCATCTCGCGCGTGGTCAACCTGCGCGATGAGCGCGCCAAGATGCTCGGCTTCGACAACCACGCCGCCTACGTGCTGGCCGACTCCACCGCCGGCACCGCCGAAGCGGTGAACGACATGCTCGGCCAGCTGGCCCCGGCCGCGGTGGCCAACGCCAAGCGCGAAGCCGAAAAGCTGCAGGCCATGATCGACCAGGAGCAGGCCGCCAAGGGCGAGCCCAGCTTCCAGCTCGAGCCGTGGGACTGGGCCTACTACACCGAGAAGGTGCGCCAGGCCGAGTACGACTTCGATGAGGCCCAGCTCAAGCCGTACCTGGAGATGATGAACGTGCTCGAGAACGGCGTCCTGTTCGCCGCCACCGAGCTGTACGGCATCACCTTCAAGCAGCGCACCGACCTGCCGAAGTACCACCCGGACACCTGGATCTACGACGTGTTCGACGCGGACGGCTCGCAGCTGGCGATCTTCATCTTCGACCCATACGCGCGTGCGTCCAAGCGTGGCGGTGCGTGGATGAACTCGTACGTCTCGCAGTCGCACATGATGAATACCAAGCCGGTGGTGGCCAACCACCAGAACATCACCAAGCCGCCGGCGGGCGAGCCGACCCTGCTGACCTGGGACGAGGTGACCACCATGTTCCACGAGTTCGGCCATGCGCTGCACGGCATGTTCTCGGATGTGGAGTACCCGTACTTCTCGGGCACCGCCGTGCCGCGTGACTTCGTCGAGTTCCCGTCGCAGGTCAACGAGATGTGGGCCGACTGGCCGTCGATCCTGGCCAATTACGCCAAGCATCATGAGACCGGCGAGGCAATCCCGCAGGAGCTGCTGGACAAGGTGGTGGCCACCGCCAAGTTCAACCAGGGCTTCGCGACCACCGAATACCTGGCTGCCGCCATGCTCGACCAGCGCCTGCACCAGGCTTCGGCCGACGACATCCCGACGGCCGATGAGGTGGTGCAGTTCGAGGCCTCGGCGCTGGCCGCCGACGGCATTGATTTCGCCGCGGTGCCGCCGCGTTACAAGCTGCCCTACTTCAGCCACATCATGGGCGGGTACTCGGCCGGCTACTACGCCTACATCTGGTCGGAGGTGCTGGACGCAAACACGGTGAAGTGGATCGAGGACAACGGCGGCCTGACCCGCGAGAACGGCGACCGCTTCCGCGCGACGCTGCTGTCGCAGGGTGGCAGCAAGCCAGCACTGGATCTGTTCCACGCGTTCTCGGGCGCCGAGCCGGACATCCAGCCGCTGCTGGAACGTCGCGGGCTGGTGGATCCGGCAAACTGATCCTGCTGCCAGTGATGTGATACGAACCGCCCGGAGAAATCCGGGCGGTTTTTTTTATGGTCCTTTTCCCGATCAAGGGAAAGCGCGCGTTGATACACCGCCGGTGCGCCGGGCGGGGGTGCCCTTCAGGCTCCATGTCCCCCGGCGTCGGCCTGCAGCCGCCACCTCCTCCTTTACTTGCGCCTGAAAGGCACCCCCACCCGACGCTGGAGAGTTTGTGGAGGGGGTGTCGGGCTCGCGGCGAATGGGGGGGTACGTGTTTCGCGGGGCGTCGGGGGCGTAGCCCCGACCTACCG
>DXCY01000111.1 GCA_019115725.1 Candidatus Luteimonas excrementigallinarum | reverse complement strand
GTGCACCGCTTCGAACGCAACGCCTGGGCGTGACTGCGCCAGCGCCGCGGCCTGGGCCGAATGCACCAGGTCGTGGAGGGTGCGCTGGGCCGGGCTGAACTCCCCGCTGGCGGGGAACGTGCGGCTGATATCGGCCGCGTAGCCGGCGTACTCGGCGCCTGCATCGATCAGCACCAGGTCGCCTTCGCCGATGCGCGCGCGGTTGGCGCCGTAATGCAGGATGCAGCCGTTGCCGCCCGCACCCACGATGCTTCCATAGGCCGCCTCGCCGCCATGGCGACGGAACTCGTATTCCAGTTCGGCCTGCAGCTCGTATTCGTGCATGCCCGGCCGCACCGCGCGCATGGCCGCGGCATGGGCTCGGACGCTGATGGCGGCGGCGCGGCGCATCAGCACCAGCTCCTCCCGGCTCTTGAACAGCCGCATCTCATCCAGCAGGTGGCCCAGCTCCAGGAACTCGTGCGCGGGCTGCGTGCGCGCCGGGGCCTGGGCCTGCACCTGCTTGAACCAGCCGATCAGCTTGAGATCGAAATCCTCGTTGCGCCCGAAGTGGTGGTACACCCGCGGGCGCCCTTCCAGCAGTCCGGGCAGGATCTCGTCCATGTCGTCGATGGGGTAGGCATCATCCATGCCCAGCGCGTCCACCGCCCCCTCCGGCCCCAGGCGCGGACCGTCCCAGCCTTCGCGCACCGGATCACGCTCGCGGCAGAACAGCAGGCATTCGCCATGGCGGCGGCCGGGCACCAGCACCAGTACGGCCTCCGGCTCGGCGAAGCCGGTCAGGTACAGCAGGTTCGAATCCTGCCGGTAGCCGTGGAAGGTGTCGCCGCTGCGCACCCGCTGCGGCGCCGCCGGCACGATCAGGATCGCGTCGCTGCCGGCCATCTGCATCAGCTGCCGGCGGCGGCGCTCGTACTGGGCTGGCGGAATTCCGGCCAGCGGGCGCAGGCCGGGGCCGGTTCCCCCGGATTGACTCATGCCGACCCGACCTCAGTTGAAGCGCTGGCGATGACGCGGGCCCAGTGCGCAGTCTCCGTGCAGCAGCAGCGCGGCCACCCGCACGAATTCCTGGATCTCGGCCAGCGCCTTTTCATCGTCTTCGTCGCCGTCTTCCTGCGGCGCCGCGGCGGCCAGGCGGGCGAGATCGGCCAGCGCCTCGCTGCCCTCTTCGGAAACCGGCGGATCCTTTCCGGCCGCCAGCCCGAATCCGCCCAGAAATCCACGGCACCAGTCGAACAATCCCAGCGTGCGCTCGTACAGCGGCGCCGCGGACTCGGGCAGCAGCAGGTTGAAATCGAATTCCGGATCCTCGATCTGCGACACCGTCGCTTCGCGCATCGCCTCCAGCCCGCGATCCGGCACCGGCGCGCCGCCGTCAGCCAGCACCTGGCCCAGCCAACCGGAGCCGTTTTCGCCCCCGCCGGCCAGCCAGCCACACAGGTTTCCATGCAGTTCAAAAGCGCTGACGGCCAGTCCAAGCGTGCGGATGGAATCCTGTACTTCGGCCACGGGAGGAAGAGCAGCGGTCATTGTTCCGGCCACTTTTTTGAAGGCCCTGCAGTCTAGCAACCCGCGCCGCGGGCCGCGCCCGGAATCCAGCGGCATCGCCCGTATCCGCCCCGGCTTGTTGCAGGCCCCCCGCCGCGCCTAAACTCGGTCCGGGCGCTGCGTGCTTGCAGTGCGGGGGAACAACGTGCCGCTGGAACCTGCAGATCCGCGACTGCTTGGCGTCGTGATCCTGTTGCTGGTACTGCTGGGTGCCTTGCTGCTGCGGCAGCGGCGCCGCGTGCGGCAACAGCTGGACCTGCTGGCCGAGCGCGAGGAACGGCTGAAAATGGCCCTCTGGGCCACCGGCGAGCACTACTGGGAATACGACGTCCGCACCGAACGCATCCGCGTTCTCCAGATCGATCCCAATGGCCAGGCGGACGTGATGCGCGAGCGCACCGTGCCCACCGCCACCCTGCTCCACCCCGACGACCACGACGCGGCAGCACGCAGCATGCGGGCCTGCCTGGATGGCACCACCCGCAGCATCGTCGCCGAGGTGCGCATCCTGCTCGATGGCGACGCGCCGGTATGGATCCGGGCCCGCGGCCGGGTGGTTGCCCGCGACACCGCCGGCAACCCGACCCGCGTGGCCGGCACCGCCCGCGACATCAGCCGCAGCCACCAGGCCGAACGCGAGCGCCGCATCGCGGCCCTGGTGCTGCGCAGCATGGACGAGGCGGTATCGGTGGTGGACGAGGACTTCAACTTCACCTCGGTCAACCCCGCGTTCTCACGGATCACCGGTTACCAGGCCGAAGAGGTCATCGGCCACAGCGCCGCCATGCTCGACAGCGACCAGCATGACCATGCGTTCTACCGGCACGTGCGCCAGCAGAGCGCCGCGCACGGGCACTGGAAGGGAGAAATGTGGCAGCGCCGCAAGGACGGCGAGGAATTCCTCTGCCACCTCGTCTGCAATGCGGTGACCACCGGCGACACCGGGCAGAAGCAGTACGTCACCGTGCTCAGCGATGTCACCCAGCAGAAGCGGGCCGAACAGGAGCTGCTGTATCTGGCCAACTTCGACACGCTGACCAACCTGCCGAACCGTTCGATGCTGTCCGAGCGCCTGTCGCGCGCCATCGTCAGCGCCCGTCGCCACGGCGGGCGCATCGCCCTGCTGTTTCTGGATCTGGACCGTTTCAAGGACATCAACGATTCGCTTGGCCACGCCGCCGGCGACCGCATCCTCAGAGCCGCCGCCAAGCGTCTGCAGCAGACCGTGGGCGAGCACCACACCGTGGCCCGGCTGGGCGGCGACGAGTTCACCGTGGTGCTGGAAGACCTGGAGTCGCCGGCCCATGCCGAACGCAGCGCCCGCGAGATCATCATGGCCTTCGAGGCGCCGCTGCAGCTGGATAGCCGCCAGGAAATCTCCATCTCGCCGTCGATCGGCATCAGCCTGTATCCGGACCACGGCCAGGTGCCCACCGAACTGATCAAGCGCGCCGATACCGCGATGTACCAGGCCAAGGCCGCGGGCCGGCGCACATTCATGCTCTATGACGACGCCATGGACGTGGCCACCCGCAAGCGCGCCACGCTCTCGGGGGCGCTGCACAAGGTGCTGGACCGCGGCGAGCTGCGCCTGGCCTTCCAGCCGCGCATGGCGCTGTCCGATTCGCGCATCACCGGCGTGGAAGCGCTGCTGCGCTGGTCCAGCGACGAGTACGGGGAAATCCCTCCGGCGGACTTCATCCCCCTGGCCGAGGAAAGCGGGCTGATCCTGGAAATCGGCGAATGGGTGCTGCGCGAAGCGTGCCTCATGCGCAGCCGCTGGCAGCGGCACGGCGTGGATCCGCGCCTGTCGGTGTCGATCAACGTCTCGGCGCTGCAGCTGCTGCGCGGCAACTTCCCGGAGGTGGTCCAGCGGATCCTGGAGGACACCGGCCTGGCGCCCGGCCTGCTGGAGCTGGAGCTCACCGAGAGCGTGCTGATGGCCAACGCCGCCCACACCGCGGCCCGCCTGCACGCCTTCCGCGACATCGGCGTGCCGCTGGCGATCGATGACTTCGGCACCGGCTACTCCTCGCTGGCCTACCTCAAGCGGCTGCCCTTTACCTCGCTCAAGATCGACAAGGCCTTCATCGATGACGTGGCCAGCGATCCGGAAGACGCCGCCATCACCAGCACCATCATCACCATGGCCCACTCGCTGGGGCTGAACGTGATTGCCGAGGGCGTTGAAACCGGCGCCCAGGTCCAGTTCCTGTCCCGGCACGGCTGCGACGAGATCCAGGGCTTCTGGCTGGCCCCGCCCATGGACGCCCACGCCTGCCTGGCGTTCATCCGCAACTGGCAGCCGCCATCCGCGCTCTACCCGCCCCCGGCCACCGCCACTGGTCCTTGACCGGGCCCGTGGGCGTGCCTATCGTGCCTGCATGGACACTCCCGACCAGCTTGAAAGGCTCCGCACGCTTGCGGCGCGCATCGATACGCTGGTTGAACGCATCCATCAGCTCACCGCCGAGAACCAGAGCCTGCGTCAGCAGCATGACCAGGTGTCCGGCGAACGCTCGCAGCTGCTGGCCAAGAACGAGCAGGCACGCTCCCGGGTTGAAGCCATGATCGCCCGGCTCAAATCACTGGAGCAGCACACGTGAGCGCCGATACCCAGCCCGTCAGCGTGCGCATCCTTGACCGTGAATACACCATCGGCGTCGACGACGAGGGGCGCGATGCGCTGATGGCGGCGGCCAAGCTGCTCGACGCCAAGATGCGCGAGATCCGCAGCGCCAGCCGCATGGCCTCGGTCGACCGGGTCGCCGTGCTGGCCGCCCTCAACCTGGCCCATGAGCTGCAGCAGCTGCGCGAGCGCGACACCGGCATCGAACGCCTGCTGGGTACGCTGGAGCGCAAGCTGGACGGCGCCGGGATCGACTGATCCAACCGGGCCCGGCATTCATCCGGATCGCGACATTGGCGCTATACTGACCCTGCGTCCTCTGCTGTGTCCGACAGCGCGCAAACATTCGCCTTGTCCCTTAATCGCGACCTTGGGAAGGCAGTGGAATCCGGGCGTGCAGGTCCGCCTCGCAGCGGAAAGCCCGAAGGAGCCTACGGCCATCCCACTTGAACCCTGGGTTCAAGGTCGTTTTGCGCGCATCGTCATGGCGGAGGACGTTCATTTTTCCGGTTTGCGGGAGTACAGCGCTCCCGCAGCCCCCGGCAGGGACTGGCTGCACGCCGCCCAACCGCCGCCTGCAGACACCACCATCGCCAATGACTGATCCGCGCAACGCCCTGCGCCGCAGCCTGCGCCAGGCCAGGCGCGACCTTCCGGCCAAGACCCGGATCGACGCCGCCGAATCCGTTGCCGGCCAGCTGCTCTCCCTGCCCTTTTTCCCCCGCCGCGGCCACGTGGCCGGCTACTGGGCGATGGACGGTGAGATCGCCCTGCACGTATGGCAGATGCGGCTTCCCCCGGAAGTCACCTATTGCCTCCCCGTCCTGCCTGCCGATCCAGTGAACCGGATCGACCAGGGCCTGCGTTTCGCTCCCTGGCGACCCGGCGCACCGCTGGTGACCAATCGCTATGGCATTCCGGAACCCGAAGTTGCTCCGTTGGAGCTGCTGGAGCCGGCCGACATGGCCCTGGTGGTTCTGCCCCTGGTCGGCTTCGACGCCACCGGTAACCGCCTGGGTATGGGAGGCGGCTGGTACGATCGCACCTTCGCATTCAGGCGCACCAGCGCGGCTCCGCCCTGGCTGGTTGGCGCGGGCTTTGCCTGCCAGCAGGCCGATCAACTGCCCAGCGCCGACTGGGATGTGCCGCTCGACGCGGTCTGCACCGAACGATCCACCCTTCTTCCCAACGGAACGAAATGAACAAACGCATGCGCTACTGGCTCATGAAGTCCGAACCCGAGGATTTCTCCATCGATGACCTGGAGCGGGTCGGCACCGAACCCTGGAACGGCGTCCGCAACTACCAGGCGCGCAACTTCATGCGCGACAGCATGCAGGTCGGCGACCAGGTGTTCTTCTACCACTCCAATACCAAGGTGCCCGGCATCTACGGCATCGCCCAGGTCGCCAGCACCCCGTATCCGGACGAGACCCAGTTCGACACCAGGTCCAAGTATCACGACCCCAAGGCCAGCCGCGAAGAACCACGCTGGTTCCTGGTCGACGTGGGTTTTGTCCGCAAGCTTGACCAGCCCATTCCGCTCTCGCTGATCCGCGAGCACAGTGAACAGCTGGGCGAAGACTTCGCCCTCATCCGCAAGGGCGCGCGCCTGTCCGTCCTGCCCGTAACCGCCTCGCAATGGAAAGTCCTGCTTGGCCTTGAAGGAACCAGCAGCAATGAGTGACGCCAAGCGTCTGGCCGCGGAAAAGGCTATCGAATACGTCGAAGACGGCATGATCGTCGGCGTCGGCACCGGCTCCACCGTCGCCTACTTCATCGACGCCCTGGCCCGGATCAAGCACCGCATCGAAGGCGCCGTCTCCAGCTCCGAACAGAGCAGCGCACAGCTGCGCGAGCACGGCATCGACGTCCTCGACCTCAATGCCACCGGCCCGCTTCCGCTCTACGTCGATGGCGCCGATGAATGCGATCCACGCAAACACCTGATCAAGGGCGGCGGCGCAGCCCTGACCCGCGAAAAAATCATCGCCGAAGCCAGCGCCAGGTTCGTCTGCATCATTGATCCCTCCAAGCGCGTCGACATCCTCGGCCGCTTTCCCCTGCCCGTCGAAGTCGTCCCCATGGCTCGCAGCCTTGTCGCCCGCGAAATTCTCGCCAACACCGGCGGCCAACCCGTCTGGCGCCAGGGCGTCACCACCGACAACGGCAACTGGGTCCTCGACATCCACGGCCTCATGATCACCGACCCCGTCGCCCTGGAACAGCAGATCAACCAGATCCCCGGCGTCGTCAGCGTAGGCCTCTTCGCC
>DXCY01000110.1 GCA_019115725.1 Candidatus Luteimonas excrementigallinarum | reverse complement strand
TCGGGGCTACGCCCCCGACGCCCCACTGGGGCGCCGCAATCTGAAGGGGGATGGAGCGATGGGGTCGGCGGCGGCCTACTTCGGCTTGACCGGGGGGCTTTCGCGCTCGGGGGCCTGGATGCGTTCGCGGTGCAGGAGGTAGATGCCGCTGGCGACGATGATGCCGGCGCCCAGCCAGGTGGTGCGGTCGGGGAGGACGCCCCAGACGGTCAGGTCCAGCAGGACCACCCACAGCAGTCCGCTGTATTCGAGCGGGGCGATCTGGGAGGCTTCGCCGAGGCGGAAGGCGTTGGTCAGCACTACCTGCCCCAGGGCGCCGCTGATTCCCACCATGAGGAAGATCCACAGGTCTTCGCTGCGGATCGGAACCCAGTTGGACCAGGCAAGCACGCCTGCGCCCACGGCCAGCATGGCCAGGAACCAGAACACCATGGCTTCGGTACTGTCGCGCCGGGCCAGGACGCGCACGGTGATCGAGGCGAACGAGTAGCAGACCGAGGCGCCCAGCAGGGCCAGGCCGGCGGTAGTCAGGACGCCTTCGCCGGTGGGGCGCAGGACCACCAGCACGCCGAGCATGCCGACGCCGATCGCGGCCCAGCGCCGCGGGCCGACCTTTTCGCCGAGGATGGGCACGGCCAGCGCGGTCACCAGCAGCGGCGAGACGAACACGATCGAGTAGGCCGTGGACATCGGCATCCGCGCCAGGCCGTAGACGAAGCCGACCATCATCAGGATGCCCAATACGCCGCGCAGCAGGTGCAGCGGCCAGTGGATGTGCAGCAGGGTGTGCATCCGGCGTCGCGCCAGGATCCAGCCCAGCACCAGCGGCAGCGCCACCGCGCCGCGCATGGAGGCCACCTGCAGCGGGGGATAGTCGACGCCCAGCCACTTCATGCCGCCGTCCATGAACGCGAACAGCAATACCGCCAGCAGCATCAGCAGGATCGCGCGACGTCCGTGGTCTTGGTGGGCAGGCATTGCGACAGGTTACCAGCTGTCCCGTTGATCTTGACCCGTCGCGACGCGACGGGGATCTTGGGGCCCCCATCCGAGCGCTGCAGCCATGACCACAGACCCCGCCGACGGCGCCCCGATTCAGGCCGATCCGATCCAGAGCGATCCGATCGCCCGCACCCGCCAGTGGCTTGAGCGCGCGGTGATCGGCCTCAACCTGTGTCCGTTCGCCAAGGCGGTGACGGTGCGCGACCAGGTGCGCTTCGTGGTTACCGAGGCCACCACCACGCAGGACCTGCTGGAAGCGCTGGCGCTCGAGCTCGCCCATCTGCGCGATGTGCCAGCCGAGGACACCGACACCACCCTGCTGATCCACCCGCAGGTGCTCAACGACTTCCTCGATTACAACGATTTCCTGGACCTGGCGGATGCGCTGGTCGAGGACATGGGCCTGGAGGGCGTGCTGCAGGTAGCCAGCTTCCATCCCGACTACCAGTTCGCTGATGCGGGCACGGATGACATCGAAAACTTCACCAACCGCGCTCCCTATCCCACCCTGCACCTGCTGCGCGAGGACAGCGTGAGCCGGGCGGTGGATGCCTATCCGGACCCGGATGTGATCGTGCAGCGCAACCTGGGCACGCTCCAGCGGCTCGGGCACGCGGGCTGGCGGAAACTGTTTGCCGACTGAGCACTCCGCCCAAATATAAACAAGCATTGATATGATGTCGGGATTCCAGCACAGGCTCTCCCGATGTCGCACCACCACGCCACCCACGGCCACGGCCCCGACGGCCACCACCATCATCACGACCATTCCCACGCGCCGGAGGTATCCGAGCGCAACGAACGGGTGGTGCTGACCGCGCTGGTCCTGACGGCTTCGTTCATGCTGGTCGAGCTGGTGGGCGGACTGCTGTCGGGCTCGCTGGCGCTGATCGCCGATGCCGGCCACATGCTCACCGATGCCGCCGCGCTGGCCCTGGCCTGGGTCGGATTCCGCATTGGCCGGCGCGCGTCCGATTCGCGCCGCACCTTCGGCTACATGCGCATGGAGGTGCTGGCCGGGCTGATCAACGCCTTGACCCTGTTTTTGCTGGTGGCATGGATCGCCTGGGAAGCCGTACAACGCCTGCGCCAGCCGGTGGAAGTACTGGCGGGGCCGATGCTGGCGGTGGCGGTGGTCGGGCTGCTGGTGAACATCGCCGTATTCGCGATCCTGCACCGGGGCGACCGCGACCACGTCAACATCCGCGGCGCCATGCTGCACGTGGTGGGCGACATGCTGGGCTCGGTGGCGGCGATCGCCGCGGCCATCACCATCCATCTGACCGGATGGATGCCGATCGACCCGATCCTCTCGGTGCTGGTGTGCCTGCTGATCCTGCGCGCGGCCTGGTCGCTGATGCGCAGCGCCTTCCACATCCTGATGGAGGGCGCGCCGCCGGACATCGATATCCAGGTGCTGCGCCAGCACCTGCTGGACACCGTGCCCGGCGTCACCCAGGTGCAGCACGTGCACGTGTGGTCGATCACCTCCGGCCGGGTGCTGGCAACGCTGGAGCTGGGACTTTCGCCGGATGCCCACCCCGGCGTCGCGGTGCCGGCGGTCAAGCGCACCCTGGAGGAACGCTTCGGCATCGGCCATTCGACGGTCGAAGTACTGTATGACCCGGCCGGCCCCTGCGCCCTGGATCCGGCCACGGAAGAATTCCACCCATGAGCGCAGGCGACGACCCCCGCATCGGTACCATTGCCGCCGTCTTCCGCCTGCTGGGCGATCCCACCCGGCTGCGCGTGCTGCTGGCCTGCCTGGACGGGCCGATCGCCGTGGGCGAGATCGCCACCCGCATCGGCGCCTCCCAGCCGCTGGTCAGCCATCACCTGCGCCAGCTGCGCGAGGCGCGCATGGTGCGCGGCGAACGCCACCAGCGCCGGATCCTCTACGCCACCGCCGACGACCACGTCAGCGGCATGCTGGTCGACATGCTCGACCACGCCGGTGAGGAAAGCTGCCCGTAGGAGCGTGGGCGCCCAGCGCGTGGTGCGCCCTAGGTGGAAAAGATGAGGGATTGTTCGGCGGGAGTGAGTGGGCGCCATTCGCCTTCGGGCAGGTCGCCGAGACCCAGGGCGCCAACGTGGCTGCGGTGCAGCGCTTCCACATGGTTGCCCACCGCCGCGAACATGCGCCGCACCTGGTGGTAGCGGCCCTCGGTGATGGTCAGCCGGGCCCGGCGTTCATCCAGCGGTTCCAGTTGGGCCGGCTGCAGTGGGGTCTGTTCCGATTCGAGCATCAGCGTGCCGCTGGCGAAAATCGCCGCCTCATCGCCGCGCAGCGGCTCGGCCAGGACGGCCTCATAGGTTTTGGGAATGCGCGAACGCGGCGAGATGATCCGGTGCAGCAGGGTGCCGTCATCGGTGAGCAGCAGCAGGCCGGAGGTATCACGGTCCAGCCGGCCGACGGTGGACATCACCGGTTTGCGCAGCCGGAACC
>DXCY01000109.1 GCA_019115725.1 Candidatus Luteimonas excrementigallinarum | reverse complement strand
CGAGAACGCCGAGGGCAACTTCGGCGTGGCCAACGCCCTGCTGGGCCATTTCTCGACCAAGCTGCCGATCAGCCGCTGGCAGCGCGACCTCACCGACTCCACCGTGCTGCGCGGCCTGGGTACCGCCTTCGGCCACGCCCTGGTGGGCTACGACGCCCTGCTGCGCGGCCTGGACAAGCTGAGCGTGAACCCGGACCGCCTGCAGGCCGACCTGGACGCCGCCTGGGAAGTGCTGGCCGAGGCCGTGCAGACGGTCATGCGCCGCCACGGCCTGCCCAATCCGTACGAGCAGCTCAAGGCGCTGACCCGCGGCCAGGGCATCACCGCCGATTCCATGCGCGCGTTCATCGAATCGCTGGAGCTGCCCGCGGACGACCGGCAGCGCCTGCTGGCTCTCACCCCGGCGACCTACACCGGCCTGGCCGAACGACTGGCCCGGGAAATCTGAGCCCGCGCCTGCCAGCATTCCCCACCCCCTCACTGCCCGTCCGGATCACGCTACCCTGCAGCCATGACCTCCCCGCCCATTGAAATCGATGCCCGCGACCTGCCGCCGCTGGGCATGCCGCCCGAGCAGTTCCTGCGCGACTACTGGCAGAAACGCCCCCTGCTGATCCGCAACGCGTTCCCGGGGTTCGAATCCCCGATCCAGCCGGAGGATCTCGCCGGCCTGGCCTGCGAGGACGGCGTGCTGGCCCGCATCGTGCAGCACGACCGCGCCAGTGACGGCTGGAAGGTCAGCCACGGGCCCTTCCCGGAGGAAATGTTCCCCGGCATGCCGCACCAGGACTGGACCCTGCTGGTCCAGGACGTGGACAAATGGGACGCCGACATTGCCGCGCTGCTGCCGCACTTCTCGTTCCTGCCGCGCTGGCGGATCGACGATGTCATGGTCAGCTTCGCCGCCCCGGGCGGTTCGGTGGGCGCGCATATCGACCAGTACGACGTATTCCTGCTGCAGGCCCATGGCCACCGCCGCTGGCAGATCGATGCACGCCCCAACCCGCCGCTGGGCTACCGGCCCGACGTGGAGCTGCGCCTGCTGCAGCAGTTCGACCCGAGCCACGACTGGGTCCTGGGCCCGGGCGACATGCTGTACCTGCCGCCCGGCGTGCCCCACCACGGGGTGGCCGAGGACGCCTGCCTGACCTTCTCGGTCGGCATGCGCGCGCCGTCCGCCGCCGAACTGGTTGGCGACTGGGTGGACGCAATGATCGCCGAGGCCGACGACGGCCTGCGCTACAACGACGCCGACCTGCAGCTGCCGCAGGATCCTCACGAGATCGATGCGGCAGCCATGGACCGGGTGGTGGAAGCGCTCAACATGCTGCGGATGCGCGATCCGGACCGGCTGGGCGACTGGTTCGGCCGCTTCATCACCCTGTACCGGGTGGGCGCGGAAGCCGCCCCGGGCGATGATCCGCGCTCGCGGATCGAGATCGAATGGGATCTGCAGCAGGGCGGCACCCTGCAGCGCCATCCCTGGACCCGCATGGCCTGGCGCCGCGCGGCCGGGGGCGATGATGCGCGCCTCTACGTGGCCGGCGATGACCACCCGCTGCCGGCCGCGGATGCCAGCAGCATCGCGGCGGAACCCACGGTGGATGGCGACCTCTACGCCTCCCTGTCCGAGCCGGCCCGCGACCTGCTGATCGACCTGCTGGCCCAAGGGCATTACCGGCTGGTGATGCCCGGGGACGACGACGACGAATGACCCACGGCACGGCGCCAGGCTCCCGGAATCCAACCACCGGCCTCACCACGGCCGTGGAGGACCGCGACGGCGCCATCGCCGCCACAGCCGCCGTGATCGGGGAAGCCCGCCAGCGGCTGTGGATCCACAGCCGCGAGCTGGATCCCGGCCTGCTGGACGATCCCGGGATCCTCGCCGCGCTGCGTCGCTTTGCCGTGGGCGGCCGCGCCCGCCAGGTATCGATCCTGCTGCACGATCCCGCGGCGGCGCAGCGCGCCCATGCGCCGCTGCTGCCCCTGGCCCAGCGCCTGCCCAGCGTGTTCGCCTTCCGCGCGGTGGACGACCCGGTCGACCGCGCCTATGCCGCGGCTTACATCACCAGCGATTCGGGCGCCTACTACTTTCGTCGACTGGGCCATCGCTATGACGGCGAATGGAGCACCGCCGACGCCGGTCGGGCGCGCCAGCTGGCCGAAGCCTTCAAGCCCGTATGGGAGCGCTCCCGGCCCTGTTCAGAATTGCGGGCACTGGGCCTGTGAACCGGCGCTCCGCGCCCCAACCGCGCCTGACCCGCAGGGCCCCGCCACCGTGATGACGGTCGCCCTGAACAGGCACTGCCGCTATAATCAGTAGGATTTCATTCATCAAATGGATCATCGCCGCCGAGACCGATGTACGGTTGCAGCGGCATCCCGCCTCCCCCACATTTCTCGAGTCCTGACCCCAGACGTGGATAGCCTCCTCAAGCAGTTTGCCCAGTCTTCCCAGCTTGGCGCCAACGCCGCCTTCATCGAAGACCTTTACGAGCAGTACCTGGTCAATCCCGACAGCGTCGATGCCAAATGGAAAAGCTGGTTCGACAGCTTCAAAGGCCGCGAAGCCGGTGATATTCCCCATTCGGCGGTCATTGCCCAGGTCTCTGCCGCAGCCCGCTCCGCACGCAGCGGCGCCGCCACCGAAGTGGTTGATGGCGAAGCCTCGCGCAAGCAGGGCGCCGTCCTCAAGCTGATCACCGCCTACCGTTCCCGCGCCCACCTCCAGGCCAGCATCGACCCGCTGGGCATGATGGAGAAGCTGGACGCGCCGGATCTGGACCTGCCCTTCCACGGCCTGTCCGATGCCGATCTGGACGAAGAGTTCCGTACCGGCCCCGGCGGCGGCAGCACCAGCACCTTCGGTGGCCCCGAGCGCATGCGCCTGCGTGATCTGCTGGGCCTGCTGCGCACCACCTACTGCGGCAGCATCGGCGCCGAGTTCATGCACATCCCCGATGCCGACCAGCGCCAGTGGCTGTACCAGCGCATCGAGGCGGCCGGCGGCACCTTCCACCGCAGCGCCGATGAAAAGAAACGCACCCTGGAGCGGCTCACCGCGGCCGAGGGCCTGGAGCGCTACCTGCACACCAAGTACGTGGGCCAGAAGCGCTTCTCGCTGGAAGGCGGCGATTCGCTGATCCCGGCCCTGGACGCGCTGATCCAGCGTGCCGGCCAGGACGGCGTGAAGGACATCGTGATGGGCATGGCCCACCGCGGCCGCCTGAACGTGCTGGTCAACACCCTGGGCAAGTCGCCCAAGCGCCTGTTCGACGAGTTCGAGGGCAAGTTCGAGTTCGACGGCGTGCACGCCGAGACCGGCGACGTGAAGTACCACATGGGCTTCTCCGCCGACGTGCGCACCCCGGGCGGCCCGGTGCACCTGGCGCTGGCCTTCAACCCCTCGCACCTTGAGATCGTCAACCCGGTGGTGGCCGGCAGCGCCCGCTCGCGCCAGCACCGCCGCCGCGATGCCGAGCGCAAGCAGGTGGTGCCGGTGCTGATGCACGGCGACGCCGCGTTCGCCGGCCAGGGCGTGGTGATGGAGCTGCTGCAGATGTCGC
Source organism: Candidatus Luteimonas excrementigallinarum (assembly GCA_019115725.1). GTDB lineage: Bacteria > Pseudomonadota > Gammaproteobacteria > Xanthomonadales > Xanthomonadaceae > Luteimonas > Luteimonas excrementigallinarum. Next base: position 3,658 of record DXCY01000109.1, on the reverse strand, counting down.
AGGCCCGCGGCTTCGCGGTCGGCGGCACCGTGCACATCGTGATCAACAACCAGGTGGGCTTCACCACCAGCGAGCGCCAGGACGCCCGCTCCACCCTGTACTGCACCGACGTAGCCAAGATGGTGGCCGCCCCGGTGCTGCACGTGAACGCCGACGACCCCGATGCCGTCGTGTTCTGCATGGAGCTGGCCTACGAGTTCCGCCAGACCTTCGGCAAGGACGTGGTGATCGACCTGGTCTGCTACCGCCGCCACGGCCACAACGAGGCCGACGAGCCGTCCGCCACGCAGCCGCTGATGTACCAGGTCATCCGCAAGATGAAGACCACGCGCGAGCTGTACGCAGAGCGTCTGGCCAGCGAGGGCGTGATCGAAGGCGACGCGGCCAAGGCCCTGGTCGACAGCTACCGCGACAAGCTGGATGCGGGCGAAGTGACCGCCGAGCTGGCCGATACCGGCCCGGAAGGCTACGACCTGACCATCGATTGGGGCAGCTACCTGCGCGGCACCCTGGCCGACAAGGTGGATACCCGCGTCGATGCCGGCCGACTGAACGAGCTGGCCAGGATCATCAGCACCGTGCCCGAAGACCTGGAGCTGCATTCACGCGTGGCCCGGATCTACCAGGACCGGGTGAAAATGGCCGCCGGCGAGATCCCCTCCGACTGGGGCTTTGCCGAGAACCTCGCCTACGCCACCCTGCTCGACGCCGGCAAGCGCCTGCGCCTGGTGGGCCAGGACTCCGGCCGCGGCACCTTCTTCCACCGCCACGCGGTGCTGCACGACCAGAAGACCGATCGCGACTACCTGCCGCTGCGCGAGCTGGTGGACAACCCCGACGACGCCACCATCATCGACTCGCTGCTCAGCGAGGAAGCGGTGATGGCGTTCGAGTACGGCTACTCCACCTCCGAGCCCAACACCCTGTGCATCTGGGAAGGCCAGTTCGGCGACTTCGCCAACGGCGCCCAGGTCGTGATCGACCAGTTCGTGTCCTCGGGTGAGGCCAAGTGGGGCCGGCTGGCCGGCCTGGCGCTGTTCCTGCCGCACGGCTACGAAGGCCAGGGCCCCGAGCACAGCTCGGCCCGCCTGGAGCGCTTCCTGCAGCTGTGCGCGCTGGACAACATGCTGGTCTGCACCCCGACCACCCCGGCGCAGGCGTTCCACATGATCCGCCGCCAGCTGTGCATGACCACCCGCAAGCCGCTGGTGGTGATGACGCCCAAGTCGCTGCTGCGCCACAAGCTGGCCGTGTCGACCCTGGACGAGCTGGCCAACGGCGAGTTCCTGCACCTGATCCCGGACACCGATGTGAAGCCGGCCAAGTGCAAGCGCGTCGTGGTGTGCTCGGGCAAGGTCTATTACGACCTGCTGGAAGCCCGCGCCAACGAGAAGCTCGACGCCGACGTTGCGCTGATCCGCGTGGAGCAGCTGTACCCGTTCCCGCGCCAGCTGCTGGCCGAGCAGCTGGCCAGCTACGGCAAGGGCGCCGATGTGATCTGGTGCCAGGAAGAGCCGCAGAACCAGGGCGCGTGGTACCAGATCAAGCACCACCTGGAGTACTGCCTGGCCGACGGCCAGAAGCTCCACTACGCTGGCCGCGCACGCTCGCCCTCCCCGGCGGTCGGCGTGTTCGCCCAGCACGTCGAGGAGCAGACGGCACTCATCGCCGATGCCCTGGTCAACCCGCCCAAGGGCATGTCGGCCGAATAACCCCACCACACACGTCTATTCGCCAGGAAGCTTCAAGATGGCCACTGAAATCAAGGTTCCCGTCCTCCCCGAATCCGTCGCCGACGCGACCATCGCCACCTGGCACAAGCAGGTGGGTGATGCCGTCAGCCGCGATGAAAACATCGTCGATCTGGAGACCGACAAGGTCGTGCTCGAGGTGCCCTCCACCGTCGACGGCGTGATCAAGGAGCTCAAGTACGCCGAAGGCGACACCGTCACCAGCCAGCAGGTGCTGGCCGTCATCGAGGAAGGCGCCGCCCCCGCCGCCGAATCCGGCAGCGGCGACAAGCAGGCCCCGGCCGCTGGTGCCGAGCAGGTCCAGCCCAAGGCCGATGCCAAGGCTGCCGACGACAAGGCACCCGCCTCCACCAAGCCGCAGCCGGTGTCGGGCGGCTCCAGCCTGCCTCCGGGCGCCCGCTTCACCGCGGCGAAGGACGGCATCGATCCGTCGCAGGTCCAGGGCACCGGCCGCCGCGGCGCGGTCACCAAGGAAGACCTGATCAACTATGCGGCCGGTCGCACCGGCGGCGTCAGCGGCGGCGCGCGTCCGGAAGAGCGCGTGCCGATGACCCGCATCCGCAAGCGCATCGCCGAGCGCCTGATGCACTCCAAGGAGTCCATCGCCATGCTGACCTCGTTCAACGAGGTCAACCTGGGCAAGGTGATGGCCATGCGCAAGGAGATGGGCGAGCAGTTCCAGAAGGAACACGGCATCAAGCTCGGCTTCATGAGCTTCTTCGCCAAGGCCGCCGCCAACGCGCTGCAGAAGTACCCGGTGGTCAACGCCTCGGTCGACGGCGACGACATCATCTACCACGGCTACGCCGACATCTCGGTGGCCATTTCCACCGAACGCGGCCTGGTCACCCCGGTGCTGCGCAACGTCGAGCAGATGGGCTTTGCCGAGATCGAACAGGGCATCGCCGATTACGCCGTCGCCGCGCGCGAAGGCGGCCTGAAGCTGGAAGACCTGCAGGGCGGCACCTTCACCATCACCAACGGCGGCACCTTCGGCTCGCTGATGTCGACGCCGATCGTCAACCCGCCGCAGTCCGCGATCCTGGGCATGCACACCATCAAGGAGCGTCCGGTGGTCGAGAACGGCCAGGTCGTGGCCGCGCCGATGATGTACATCGCGCTGTCCTATGACCACCGCATCATCGACGGCAAGGACGCAGTGCTGTTCCTGGTCGATATCAAGAACCAGCTCGAGAACCCGGGCCGCATGCTCCTGGGCCTGTGAGCAACAAGGAAACCGACATGGCTGAACAATTCGACGTCGTCGTCATCGGAGCCGGCCCCGCCGGCTACCACGCCGCGATCCGCGCCGCCCAGCTGGGCATGAGCGTGGCCTGCGTGGACGCGGGACTGGGCAAGGATGGCAAGCCGGCGCTGGGCGGCACCTGCCTGCGGGTGGGATGCATCCCCTCCAAGGCGCTGCTGGACTCCTCGCGCCAGTTCCACAACCTGCAGCACGTGTTCGAACAGCACGGCATCACGGCCAAGGACCCGGCGATCGACGTCGGAACGATGGTTGGCCGCAAGGACAAGATCGTCAAGCAGTTCACCGGCGGCATCGCGCAGCTGTTCAAGGCCAACAAGGTCAAGCCCTACTACGGCTTCGCCACCCTGCACGCCAACCGCGTGGTCAAGGTGAAGCAGCATGAGGGCGAAGAGATCGAGCTGACCGGCACCAACGTGATCATTGCCGCCGGCTCGGACTCGATCGAGCTGCCGTTCGCGAAATTCGACGGTGAGAACATCGTCGACAACGTGGGCGCGCTGGACTTTGCCGAGACCCCGAAGCGCCTGGCGGTGATCGGCGCCGGCGTGATCGGCCTGGAGCTGGGCAGCGTGTGGAAGCGCCTGGGCGCGGAAGTCACGATCCTGGAAGCCATGCCGGAGTTCCTGGCCGCGGCTGACGC
>DXCY01000108.1 GCA_019115725.1 Candidatus Luteimonas excrementigallinarum | reverse complement strand
CTGGCCGACGGAGAGGTAGTGGAAGCGGCGATTGGTACGCTCGGGCGTGCCCTCGCCGGCAAACATGCGGATCGGGTCTTCACCAGTGCGGCGGTACGGGTACACGCCGCCGGTGTAAGGGTAGTAGCCGGGCAGGTTTTCCTTGCCGAGGAAGGTCAGCAGCTCGCCCCAGCTCTTGTAGCCGGGGGCGGCGATCTTGGGGATCTTCTGGTGGCTGAGCGATTCGCGGTAGTTTTCGACGCGGATGGTCTTGTCGCGGACCTGGTATTCGTTGACCTCGTCGGTGATCGACTTCAGCCGGGCCGGCCATTCGCGCAGGTTGCGCAGGTTGTCGGCGGTGAGCGACTGGACGGCGTCGTTATAGCGCTGGCGCAGGGTGGACAGCGAGCGGTCGCCTTCCACGTGCAGGTCGTCACCGTCGTAGAGGTCGAGCTGCTTGGGAAGCTTCGGGTCTTCCAGCTCCTTCAGCGCCTGCCAGAACGACTGGGCACGGTCGGCGGCCTCGGCCTGCTTCTCGATGCCGGCGTTGACCGCCCTGCCCTGTTCGGCAATTTCGGCCAGGTAGCGCACGCGGGCGCCGGGGATCAGCACGGTAGCGCGCGGTTCCTTCAGGCTGGTGTCGATATCGGGCTGGAAGCTGCAGCGGCCGGCGGCTTCGGCAGCGGCGGCCTTTTCCGGCAGCTTCTCGCGCAGCAGGCGGCACAGGTTGGCGAACATCCAACTGATGCCGGGGTCGTTGAACTGGCTGGCGATGGTGGGATACACCGGCACCTCGTCGTCAGCCAGCTGGAAGGCCACGCGGTTGCGCTTCCACTGCTTGCGCACGTCGCGCAGCGCATCCTCGGCGCCGCGCTTGTCGTACTTGTTGAGGGTGATGAGCTCGGCGAAATCCAGCATGTCGATCTTTTCCAGCTGGCTGGCCGCGCCGTAGTCGCTGGTCATCACGTACATGGGGAAGTCGACCAGATCCACGATCTCCGAATCCGACTGGCCGATGCCGGCGGTTTCCACAATCACCAGGTCGTAGCCCAGGCTCTTGAGGAAGGCGATGCAGTCCTGCAGCACGGCGTTGGTGGCCACGTGCTGGCGGCGGGTGGCCATGGAACGCATGTAGACGCGATGGCTGCGCAGCGAGTTCATGCGGATGCGGTCGCCCAGCAGCGCACCGCCGGTGCGGCGACGGGTGGGGTCGACCGAGATCACCGCCATGCGCATCTGCGGGAAGCTGGCCAGGAAGCGGTTCAGCAGCTCATCGGTAACGCTGGATTTGCCGGCGCCGCCGGTGCCGGTGATGCCGATCACCGGGGCGGTCTGCTCGGCCGCGGCCCACTGCTTGCGCAGCATGGCCAGCTCGGCTTCGGAGTGCAGGCCGTCTTCCAGTGCGCTGAGCACGCGGCCGATGGCGATCTCGTCTTCCATCGCCGGCCTGGTGCTGGCCGGGGCGCGGGATTCCTGGGCGCGCTCGTCGCGGGCTTTGGACACGCGCTGTACGACATCCTCGATCATTTCCACCAGGCCCAGCTTCATGCCGTCGTTGGGGTGGTAGATGCGCTCGACGCCGTAGTCTTCCAGCTCGCGGATTTCCTCCGGGGTGATGGTGCCGCCACCGCCGCCCACCACGCGGATATGGCCGGCGCCACGCTCGCGCAGCATGTCGACCATGTACTTCATGTATTCCACGTGCCCACCCTGGTAGCTGGACAGGGCAATGGCATCGGCATCTTCCTGCAGCGCGGCGCGCACCACGTCTTCCACCGAGCGGTTGTGGCCCAGGTGGATCACCTCCGCACCCTGCGCCTGGATCAGGCGGCGCATGATGTTGATGGCGGCGTCGTGGCCGTCGAACAGGCTGGCGGCGGTCACGAACCGCAGCGGAGTGGCCTCGGGCCGGGTCTCCGGAAGGGTCTGGGAGGCGGGTACGCTCATGGTGCGGGTCCAGAAAAAATCGGGAATCCCCGATTGTATCGCGCCCCCGCAGTTCCGCCCGCCGGCAGAGGCGCCGCGTCCGGTTACGAGGTGTGTTTCCAGTAGCCGGTGGCGCGGATCCAGTCTTTGGGGACGTTGCGCTGCCCGGTCAGGGAGACGCGCATGCGACGGGCACGCGCGGATTCGCAGGCGATCCACCAAAAGGTGTCGCCCTCCGGCGCCACGCCGGCCAAGGCCTCTTCCAGCAACTGGCTGGTGGCGGCATCGGCCCCGTTGCGCGGCAGCCAGGTGATGCTGACGTCGGCGCGGGTAGTCAGCTGCTGGCGGTCGGCCTCCTCGGGAATCTCGATCAGCACGCTGGCCTTGCGGCCGGCTGGCATTTCCTCCAGCCAGCGGGCGATGGCGGGCAGCGCGGTTTCGTCGCCGACCATCACGTAGTGGTCGAAATCATCCGCGGCCACGAACGAGCCGCGCGGGCCGCCAAAGGCGAAGGCGTCGCCGGCCCTGGCCTGCTCGGCCCAGTTGCTGGCCGGGCCGTCGCCGTGGATCACGAAGTCGATCGTCAGCGTGCCGGCGGCCGGATCGTAATGGCGCGGGGTGTAATCGCGGGCGGGCGAGGGGGTCTTCCCTTCGGGGAACACCGGGCCATCCGGGCCGGGCGTGGGGGTGACGTATTCACCCTCGGGATTGGGGAAGAACACCTTGATGTGGTCATCCGGTGCGCCGCTGCGGAAGCCCTCCAGCTCCGGGCCACCCACCACGATGCGGCGCATGTGCGGGGTGAGATCGGTCACTTCGCGCACCTGCAGGCGGCGGAAGACGAGCGGATGGCGGACGGTACGGCTTTCGTGCTGGGTCATGGGGCGGGATCCATAGTGGCGATATCGGTGGCGGCGCGGCGCAGGATCGCGGCCACGTCGTTGGCGCGGGCGGTGTTCCAATGCCCTTCGTGGCGGGACAGGGCCTGCTTGATCTCTTCCATGGCCTCGCGCACCGGCGCGGGGATGCCCGCCTTGACCAGCGCGTGCGCACTCTGTTCGGTGCGCAGGCGGGCCTGCACGATGGCCTCGGCATTGGCCTCGATCCATGCCCTGCCCTCGGCGGTGAGCTCATGCAGACGGCGCTGGCCGTCCTTGCGGCTGCTGACCAGGCCATCGGCCTGGAGCTGGGACAGCGTGGGATACAGCGCCCCGGCGCTGGGCTGGTAACGGCCGTGGAAGATGCCGGCGATCAGCTGGATCAGCTCGTATCCATGCCGGGGCTGGGTCTGCAGCAGGCCGAGCAGCAGCAGGCGCAGGTCGCCGTGGCCGAGCACATGCGGCGTGCGCGGACGCCTGGGGCGCGGGCGTGCAGGAACCTTGGCGGATGCGGCTGGGGGCACTGGGGGCGTGGTTTACGGGCTTGGGAGTGGTGGCAAGGCGTAAAAAGATACATCTTTTACCTGCAAAAAGCTATATCTAATAGTTCCAGATACCCCCACGTCCCTCCGTAGGTCGGTGCTACGCCACCGACGCCCCGGCGAACCAAACGCCCCGACCGAAACATCCCCCGCGTCGGCCGCGTAGGGCCGACCTACCGGCTGATCGCACCATCCTCCGTAGGTCGGCGCTACGCCACCGACGCGCGGCGAACCAAACGCCCCAGCCGAAACATCCCCCGCGTCGGCCGCATAGGGCCGACCTACGGGCCGACCGCACCGTCCTCCGTAGATCGGCGCTACGCCGCCGACACCCCCGCTACCGCGTGATCTTCTTGAACACGGTGAAGCCGAGGACAAACAGGATCACGGCGATGATGATCGCGGTCCAGAACAGGAACTGGGCGATGCCCATCGCGGCGCCGGCCATGCCGGTGAAGCCGACGGCACCGGCAATCAGGCCAATGATGGCGAAGATGATGGCCCACTTGATCATGCGAACTCTCCCTGGTTGCAGGCCGGCGTGAATAGCCGGCACCCGCTTCCAGTCTCGCGACGGCAATGTGGGCTGCAGGTGATGGCGCGGGCCGACCTACGGAATGCGCTGGCGCACCGCTTCGAACAGGGCAATGCCGGTGGCGACGGAGACGTTCAGGCTCTCGAAGCCGCCGGGCATGGGAATGTTCACCAGGTGATCGCAGGTTTCGCGGGTGAGGCGGCGCAGGCCGTCGGCTTCCCCGCCGAGCACCAGGGCCACGTTGCCGGTCAGGTCGGCCTTGTGGATGGGCGTGGTGGCCTCGCCGGCCAGGCCGTGGATCCAGACGCCCTGCTTCTGCAGGTCGCGCAGCGCGCGGGCCAGGTTGGTGACCCGGACCACGGGAATGGTGTCGGCGGCGCCGGCCGAGGTTTTGCGCACGGTGGCGTTGACCTGCACGGCCTTGTCCTTGGGAATCACCACAGCGGTGGCGCCTGCGGCCGCGGCGCTGCGCAGGCAGGCGCCGAGATTGTGCGGATCCTGCACGCCGTCGAGCACCAGCACCAGCGCCTTGCCTTCGGCGGCGTCGACAAGCCCGGACAGTTCCGACTCGTCCCAGGTCTTCGCCGCGGCGTAGCGGGCGGCAACGCCCTGGTGCCGCAGCCCGCCGGCCACGCCGTCCAGCGCCTGCTGGGTAACGCGGCGCACATCGATGTCCTTGCGCTGGGCATTGGATTCGATATCGGCGATGCGCGGGTTCTTGGCGCCGGCCTCAACCAGCACCTCGCGCACGTTGTCCGCATCGTGCTCGATGGCGGCGGCCACGGCATTGATGCCGGCGATCCAGGGGGATTGTTTGCTCATGACATGAAGGTCCAGTACATCCGCATATTGTAGGTCGGCCGGGTGCGGCCGACGCGGGGGATGCGTGTATTGCGGCGAACGCGGGATAAGAAAATTCGCGGGGTGTCGGGGGCGTAGCCCCGACCTACAGGATGGCTGTAGGTCGGCCCTACGCGGCCGACGCGGGAGGATTCGGGTGTCGGAGGCGCAGCCCCGACCCACGGGGTGGCAGCAGGTCGGCCCTACGTGGCCGACGCGGGGGGATTCGGGTGTCGGGGGCGCAGCCCCGACCCACGGGGTGGCGGATCAGTACGGCTGTTTCTTGCGCTTGGCCGGCTTGCCGCGTTCGGTCAGGTCTTTCGGCGGCTTGGGGGCCTTTTTGCCCTGCGGCTCGGCTTCTTCGACCAGGGCGAAATCGATCTTGCGCTCTTCCAGGCTGGCCTTGAGCACGCGCACGCGCGCGCGGTCGCCAAGGCGGTATTCGCGGCCGCGGCGGTCGCCGGTGAGGGTGCGGCGGATCGGGTCGAAGCGGTAGAAGTCGTGCGGCAGCTGGGTCACGTGGACCAGACCGTTGACCTTGGATTCGTCCAGCTCGATGAACAACCCGAAGCTGGTGACCCCGCTGATCACCCCGTCGAACTCTCCGCCCACGTGCTCTTCCATCCACGCTGCGCGGTAGCGGTCGTCGACCTCGCGCGAGGCTTCGTCGGCGCGACGGCCCTTCTCCGAGCTCTGCAGCGCCAAGCCCACCATCTCGCGGTTGGTGTACTTGAAGCTCTGCTTGCTCTTGCCGGACAGCGCGTGCTTGATCGCCCGGTGCACCAGCAGGTCCGGGTAGCGGCGGATCGGCGAGGTGAAGTGGGCGTAGTAGTCGAGCGCCAGGCCGAAGTGGCCGATGTTCTCCACCGAGTACACCGCCAGGCTCTGGCTGCGCAGCAGCACCGACTCCAGCAGCGGGCCCTCGGGACGCTCGCGCACGCGGTTGAGCAGCGCGGTGAAATCCTTCGGCCGCACCTTGGCCCAGGTCGGCAGGCGCAGCTGGAACTCCTTGAGGAATTCCAGCAGGTCCAGGTACTTGGATTCCGGCGGCTTGTCGTGGATGCGGTACGGGGCCGGGATCTCGGTGTCGAGCAGGAACTTCGCCGCCTCCACGTTGGCCGCGATCATGCACTCTTCGATCAGCTTGTGCGCATCGTTGCGCACCAGCATGCCGGCGCGCACCACCTCGCCGGTGTTGTCCAGCTCGAAGCGCACCTCGGAGGTCTCGAACTCGATCGCCCCGCGCTTCTGCCGCGCACGCGCCAGCACCTTGTACAGCTTGTGCAGGGTGCGCACGTGCGGCAGTACGGCGCCGAGTTCCTTCTGCGCCTGCGGATCCTCCTCACCCACCGCGTCCCAGACCTGGGTGTAAGTGAGGCGCGCGTGCGAGTGCATCACCGCTTCGTAGAACTCGGATTCGTGCACGGTGCCGTCGCGGCCAACCCGCATGTCGCACACGAAGCACAGCCGGTCGACCTTGGGCTTGAGCGAGCAGATGCCGTTGGACAGGGTCTCGGGCAGCATCGGGATCACGAAGCCGGGGAAGTACACGCTGGTCGCGCGCAGCTGGGCTTCGTCGTCCAGCGGCTGCTCCGGGCGCACGTAGTGCGACACGTCGGCAATAGCCACGATCAGGCGGAAGCCATCGCGACCGGCTTCGCAGTACACCGCGTCGTCGAAGTCCTTGGCGTCCTCGCCGTCGATGGTGACCAGCGGCAGGTGGCGGATGTCCTTGCGTCCGGCGATATCGGCCTGGGTGACTTCCACCGGCACCGCGGCGGCTTCATCCAGCACTTCCTGCGGGAATTCGTAAGGCAGACCGTGGCCGTGGATGGCGGCTTCCACCACCAGCGATGGCTTGAGCACATCGCCGAGCACCGACAGCACGCGCCCGATCGGCGGGCGGTGGGTATCGGGGGCGTGGACGATCTCGCACACCACCAGCTGGCCGTGCTTGGCGCCTTCGGTGGCATCCTGCGGGATCTGCACGTTGCGCAGGACCCGCTTATCGTCGGGCACCACGAAGCTGATGCCGGATTCGGTATTGAAGCGCCCCAGCAGCCGGGTCGAGCGACGCTCCAGCACTTCCACGATCACGCCTTCGCGGCGGCCGCGCGCGTCCATGCCGGACACGCTGGCCATCACCCGGTCGCCGTGCATGGCCTTGCGCATTTCATACGGCGGCAGGAACAGGTCGTCGCCGGCGCCGGTATCGGGGCGCATGAAGCCGAAGCCGTCGGGGTTGGCGATCACCGTGCCGGCAATCAGCTCCACCTCGCCCGCGGGCACGAAGCCGCCGCGGCGGTTACGCAGCAGCTGGCCATCGCGCACCATCGCCCCGAGGCGCTTTTCCAGCGCTTCGAAACGGTCCGGCGCGGTCAGATCGAGGATGTCCGCGATCTCCTCCGCCTTGCGCGGGCCATCCGCATCGGACAGCACCTGCAGGATCGCCTCGCGGCTGGGAATCGGATTCGCATAGCGGCCCGCCTCGCGCTCGGCATACGGATCGCGGAAACCGCCCTTGCCACCGCTTTTCCCACCGCCCTTGCCGCGCGGCTGTGGCGCCGGTTCCGGCATCCAGGGGGGCAGCTTCCCGCCACCGGCGCGCTTCGCGCCCGCACTGGAACGTGGGCCGCCACCGGCCTTGCCGGTGGATTTCGTACCGCGGCCGCTGCCGCGCTTGCTTGGTGGTTTTGACATGCGCCGGATGTTACACGTGAGCCGCTCAGGCCGGGATGATTGGGGATGAGGCCGAGCCCCGTCGTGGCCGGGAGGCCTTTGCGCGTAAGTAAAGGAGGAGGCCGTAGCCGCAGGCGCAGGCCGGGGGACATGGAGCGCAAAGGCCTCCCGGCCGCGGCGGGGTCCGTCAGGTCACGGTGAGGGCAATCGAAGAAGAAGCCCCGCACTTGGGAAACGACCCACAAAAAAGCCCTGCTTTCGCAGGGCTTTGAATTTGTTCGGGACTGGTAGTGTTCCCGAAAAGCTGACCCGATTGGTGCCCAGGAGAGGACTCGAACCTCCACAGGGTTGCCCCCGCTAGCACCTGAAGCTAGTGCGTCTACCAATTCCGCCACCTGGGCGAGTCAAGCCGTGTATATTGCCACCGCTTTCCGGGGTTGTCAACGCTTTGTTTCCACCGCCGATCAGCCTGCATGCAACGGGCAACATGATACCGGATCAGCCGACCCACCTGGCAAGTCCAAACCGGTCCCAATGCTCGCCGGGCGCACGCTTCACGCCGCGATCCTGCAGCGCGGTCCAGAGTCTGATCTGGAAGGGAGAGTGCCCCCCCCGCAGAGCGAGGACAACGCAATGGTTCGCCAGACGACAACGCCGAAGAAAGACCTGGGCAGCGGCACCAACAAGCCGCCGAAGCCGGACGAAGGCAAGGACAAGGACACGGAACGCCCCGACCCGCCACAGCGCGATGAGCGCAAGGGGCGCGAGGACAATTGCTGAGATGCGATGACGCCGGCGGGCGCGATCAGCGGGCTGCCATCTCGCGCAGCCGCGCGGGATCGCGCAGCTCGATATGGTGGGGATGCTCGAAATACAGCGTCCCCTCCTGCTTCAGCCTGCTGAAGCTGCGGCTGACAGTTTCGATGGTCAACCCCAGGTGGTCAGCGATATCGGCGCGGGTCATCGGCAGGTCCACGTGGTTCTCACGGCCACCGCGGCGGTGCTGGCGCGCGCTCAGATCCAGCAGGAACACCGACAGGCGCTCGACCGGCGTCATCCGGGCCAGGGTCAGCTGGTAGGACCGGGTGGTATCCAGTTCACCCAGGGCCCGCTCGAACAGGTTTTTCTCGAACTCCGGATAGCGCTCGCACAGGCTGCGGACGCTGGCGGTGCTGAAAGTACACAGGGTGGATTCGGTCACCGCCTCCACCGTGCCGCGATAATGCGTGGCGCTGGTCAAACCGATGAAATCGCCCGGCAGCAGGAATGCGGCCACGAACCGCCGGCCGTCAGGCAACAGGCGCATGTTGCGCATCATCCCGCTGACCACGGTATGCACTTCGCGGCGCGGATCGCCCTCGCGGGCCAGCACGCCACCGGCAGGCAGCCGGATCTGGCCGCCCATATCCTCCAGCGTGCGGGCCTCTTCCACCGGGATCACCGAGCAGGCGGCCATCTCACGGGCAACGCAGCCAACGCAGTTGCCGGGCAGGCGTTTGCGATGCGCGCAGCCGTTCGACCGATCCACAACGGCGGCCGATCCAGCGGGTGGTGCCCCTTGGCTGGGCTGGCTGGGGGTCATGGGATGCTCCTGAAGTGCGCACATGATACCGCGGTGCCCGGCGAAAAAGCGCCGCGGCAGGCGTGCTTTCCGCGCCCTGCCGCGGCTGCCGTAGAATTCACTTCCCCCCATCCGTGCAGTCCTGATGACCGATCCAGTCCGCACCTCATTCCACGGCTTCGAGCAGATCCCCCTGCGCGAGTACGCCGAGCGCGCCTATCTCGACTACTCCATGTACGTGGTGCTCGACCGCGCCCTGCCCTTCATCGGCGACGGCCTGAAGCCGGTGCAGCGGCGGATCATCTATGCGATGAGCGAGCTGGGGCTGGGCGCGACCGCGAAGCCGAAGAAGTCGGCGCGCACCATCGGCGATGTGATCGGCAAGTACCACCCGCACGGCGACATCGCGGCATACGAGGCGATGGTGCTGATGGCCCAGCCGTTCTCCTACCACTACCCGCTGGTGGGCGGCCAGGGCAACTTCGGCTCCAGCGACGATCCGAAATCGTTCGCGGCCATGCGCTACACCGAGTCGCGCCTGACCCCGATTGCCGAAGTGCTGCTGGCCGAGCTTGGCCAGGGCACGGTGGACTGGACCCCGAACTTCGACGGCACCCTGCAGGAGCCGGGCTGGATGCCGGCGCGCCTGCCACACCTGCTGCTCAACGGCACCACGGGCATTGCGGTGGGCATGGCCACCGACGTGCCGCCGCACAACCTGCGCGAGGTGGTTTCGGCCTGCATCCGCCTGCTGGACGATCCGGACGCCACCGTGGCCGACCTGTGCGAGCACGTGCGCGGGCCGGACTACCCGACCACAGCGGAAATCATCACCCCGTTGGCCGACCTGCAATCGATCTACGAAACCGGCACCGGATCGATCAAGGCCCGGGCCACCTGGCTCAAGGAAGGCCAGAACATCGTGGTCGACGCCCTGCCCCACCAGGTGTCGCCGAGCAAGGTGATCGAGCAGATCGCCGCGCAGATGCGGGCCAAGAAGCTGCCATGGCTGGAGGATATCCGCGACGAGTCCGATCATGCCAACCCCACCCGCGTGGTACTGGTGCCACGCTCGAACCGGGTGGATGCCGAACAGCTGATGGGCCATCTGTTTGCCACCACCGATCTTGAGCGCAACTACCGCGCCAACTTCAACGTGATCGGCCTGGATGGCCGCCCGCAGGTGAAAAACCTGCGGATGCTGCTGTCCGAATGGCTGCAGTTCCGCACGGTCACGGTGACCCGGCGCCTGGAGCACCGGCTGGAGAAGGTGGAGCGTCGCCTGCACCTGCTGGAAGGCCTGCTGGCGGCATTCCTCAACCTGGACGAGGTGATCCACATTATCCGTACCGAGGATGAGCCCAAGCCGGTGCTGAAGGCGCGCTTCGAGCTGAGCGATGAGCAGGTGGACTACATCCTGGAAACCCGGCTGCGCCAGCTGGCGCGGCTGGAGGAAATGAAGATCCGCGGCGAGCAGGACGAGCTGGCCAAAGAGCGCGAGCAGCTGGTGGCCACGCTGGGCAGCAAGGCAAAACTCAAGAGCCTGATCAAGAAGGAGCTGCTGGCCGATGCGGACAAGCACGGCGACGACCGCCGTTCGCCGCTGGTGGCCCGCGGCGCCGCCCAGGCACTGGACGAGACCGATCTGGTGCCGAACGAGCCGGTCACCATCGTGATGAGCAAAAAGGGCTGGGTGCGCGCGGCCAAGGGCCACGATGTGGATCCGGCGGCGATGTCGTACCGCGAGGGCGACAAGCTGCAGGCCGCCACCCGTGCCCGCAGCAACCAGTCGGTGGCGTTCCTGGATTCCAACGGACGCAGTTATTCCACCCTGGCCCACAGCCTGCCTTCCGCACGCGGCAACGGCGAGCCGCTGACCGGGCGGTTTTCGCCGGCCGCCGGGGCGTCGTTCGTGGCCCTGGCCAGCGGCGAGCCGGAGGCGCGTTTCGTGCTGGCCTCCTCACTGGGCTACGGCTTCGTGACCCGGTTTGCCAACCTGGTGGGCCGGCAGAAGGCCGGCAAGACCATGCTGACCGTTCCCGAAGGCGCCACCGTGCTGCAGCCGGCGACGGTCGGCGCGATGGAATCCGACCGGATCGTGGCGGTCACCAGCGCCGGCCATCTTCTGGCCTTCGCCGTGGCCGAGCTGCCCGAACTGGAGCGCGGCCGCGGCAACAAGATCATCGATATCCCCCGCGCCAAGCGCGGCACCGAACAGGTGGTGGCCGTGGCCGTGGTGCCGCCCGGCGGCACCCTGCAGGTCCATTCACGCCAGCGCACGATGAGCCTGTCGTTCAAGGATCTGGACACCTACCTCGGCAACCGCGCTTCCCGCGGCGGCCTGCTTCCCCGCGGCTGGCAGAAGGTGGACGGCCTGTCGGTGGAGGCGTAACCAGTCCGTCGGGGGCGTAGCCCCGACCTACACCAGCAGGCGGCCCCACGCGGCCGATACCCGCCCCCGCAGGTCGGCCCTACGCGGCCGACACCGGAGACACCATGGAACCTGATTTCTGGCATGAGCGCTGGCAGGACGGGCGCATCGGCTTCCACCAGGCGCAGCCGCTGCCGCTGCTGTGCAAGCACTGGCCGGCGCTCAGCCTCGCCGCGGGCAGCCGGGTGTTCGTGCCGCTGTGCGGCAAATCCGTGGATATGGCCTGGCTGGCCGGGCAAGGCCACCGGGTGCTGGGCGTGGAGCTGTCCGGGCTGGCGGTGCAGCAGTTCTTCGACGAGCGCGGGCTCAGCCCCAGCAAACGCGACACCCGTCTGGGCACGCACTACAGCGCCGGGCCGTACGAACTGATCTGCGGCGACGCCTTCGCCCTGGACGAGGCCACCCTGGCCGATTGCGCGGCGGTCTACGACCGCGCCGCGCTGATTGCCCTGCCGCCGCCGCTGCGCGAGCGCTATGCCGCCACCACGTGGCAGCGGCTGCCTGCCGGCTGCGAGGGCCTGCTGATCACTCTGGAGTACCCGCAGGCACAGAAGGCCGGCCCGCCATTCTCGGTGGAAGAAGCTGAAGTGCGCGGGTTGCTGGAGCCCGGGTGGGCGGTGTCGGTGCGGGAGCGGCGCGACATCCTGGCCGATGAACCCCGTTTCGCCGAGGCCGGGGTCACCTCCCTCCACACCACCGTCTACACCCTCAGCCGGCGGTAGGAGCACGCCACGCGCGCGGCGTGCTCCTGCGGGTCAAGCGGCGCTGGATCAGCCGTGGGCGGGATCTTCGCCCATGCGCTTTTGCTGGTAGTTCTGCATGCCGACCATCTCGATCAGGCGCAGCTGCTTTTCCAGCCAGTAGGTGTGGTCTTCCTCGGTATCG
>DXCY01000107.1 GCA_019115725.1 Candidatus Luteimonas excrementigallinarum | reverse complement strand
ACGTGCCAAGCCCGGCCACCTGCTCCACGCCCTCGGCCAGCCGGCTGGAGGCTTCCTCGAGCCGGTTCTCGCCGGCCTCGATCTGCTCGCCAAAGCGACCGCCTACCCGTTCCAGCAGCTCGGAAGAAGTGGTGACCAGGGCGTCGATGGCAGCGCGCTGTTCGCCGGAAGCGCTGTTCACCGCCGTGAGCAGTGTGTCGAGCGTTTCCAGCATGCGGGTGCGCTCTTCGAGCATGGCGGCGTCGCGGGCCATGCTGTCGGACAGGGTCTGGCGCAGCTCGGCGATGGTTTCGGCGGCGGCGCGTGGGCCTTCGGCGGCGGCTTCCATCAGGCGCGAGATCTCGGCCACGGTGTCGCTGGCGTGGGTGCGGTTCTGCTCGGTGAGTACCGTCCACTGGCCGCGCAGCTCTTCACTGATGCCGGCCCACTGCGCCCCGAGCTGCTCGCTGATGCCGGCCAGGCTGTCGCGCCAGGCGGCCAGACGTTCCTCGTCGCGCTCGGCCAGGGTCTGCTGCAGTCTTTCGTGCGTTTCGCCGACGCCGGCAAGCAGTGCGCCGGCCTGGCTGGCAAAGCTTTCCACGGTGCTGTCCAGCGCCTGCTGCTGGCGGCTGGCCAGGGCCTCATGGTTTGCCTGCTGTGTGGCCAGTGCCTGTTCCCAGCCGGCAGCGGTGCCGTCGCTGATGGTCTGCATGCGCTCGCCGATGCGCTCCAGCAGCGTCTCGGCGCGCTGGCTGTAGCCGGTTTCAAAGGCCTGCAGCGCCTCGCGCAGAGCCGCCGCCTGGGCCTGGCTGGCATCGGCCTGTCCGCTGAGGGCCTGTTGCCAGCTTGCGGTGATGCGGGCGGTGCTGTCGGCGAGCTCGGCGCTGACCGCGGCAAGGTGCTCGCGGGCGCTGGTGGCGGTCTGCTCCTGCATGGCCGCGGCCTGGCGGGTGATGCCGGCCGCTTCGGCGGAGACGGCCTCCAGGTGGCTGCGGGCGCTGGCGGTGATCTGTTCGTGCACGGTGCCGGCCTGGCGGGAGAGGTCGGCCAGGGCCGATTCCATTACCGGTACCAGCGCCTGTCCGGCCAGGCGGGCGCCCTCGGCGGCGCTGTCCCTGAGCGACTGGCCCACCGAGTTCGCCAGCTGCTCATAGGCGCTGCGCGTGCTGGCGTGGAAGGCGTCCTGCTGGCGCGCCTGCTCCTCGCGGGCGGCCTGCGACTGCTGTTCCAGCGCGGCCATCATCGATTCCAGCCGTTCCACCAGGGTGGGCATGGTGGCGGCCTGGGCCTGCAGCAGCTCCAGCGCCCGCTCCTGCTGGTGGGCGCTCTGGTGGGTCCGGGAGTGAGCGCGCAGGGTGGAGACAATGTGGGCGTCCAGCCGCTCCACCACGTGGATGCGCTCGCGGCGCACCAGCGCGGAGAGCAGGCCCAGCGCGGCGGAGCTGGCGACGCCGGCGATCGAGGCGCCAAACGCCACGCCCAGGCCGCTGACCGGCGCAGCCAGCGAATCGCGCACCGCCTGCAGGTCGGTGGCAGTCTGCAGCGCCATGCCGGTGCCACGCAGGGTCAGCACCATGCCCAGCAGGGTGCCAAGCATGCCCAGCAGCACCAGCATGCCGACCAGGTAGGGCGTGAGCGCCGGGATGGGCAGGCCGCCGCGCCCACCTTCGATCCGCAGCTGCACCGGGCTGCGCAGCGAGGGATGCAGGCCCTGCAGCCAGGCTTCGAGCGCGGGCGGCTCGTCATCCAGCGCGCCCATGGCACCCGCCAGCGTCGCCGTGGCCTGGTGGTAGCGGTACAGCTCCAGCGCGCCGACCAGGTACAGCGCGGCGATCAGCAGGGTGACCAGCAGCGCCGGCAGGTTGCTGCCCAGATAGCCCAGCCCGACCCAGGCCACCGCGGCCAGGCCGAGCACGAATACGGAAATCCCCAGGTGCTTGGTGTTCATCTTGTCCTTGATCAGGGGCTGCGAAGGGCCGCGAGCAGGCCTTCGACGGGTTGGAAGCGCAGGTCCAGCTCGGCCAGCAGCAGGTCGCGCAGTTGGTGGCGGAAGGCCGGCATCCAGTCGGCCGTGCCGGACTGCTGCAGGTGTTCGAAACGGGCCTGCAGCGCGGCGCTGACCGGCTGCAGCAGGGCGTGTTCACGCGGGCTCAGCGCGGCCTCCATGGCGGCGTCCACCTCGGCCAGCCGCGCCAGGGCTGGCGTGCCGGCGGCCAGCAGCTCGCGCAGGTCGCCGCGCAGGTAGCCGGTGGCGGTCAGCATGGCGCGCTGCATGGCCTGGATGTGCTGCTGGAACGGTGTGAACCCGGCACTGTCGGCGGCCGGCGCCGGTCCCTTGCGGATGGCATCCTCCAAATCGGCGCGGATGCGGGCGTATTCCTCCAGCAGCGCCGCGGCGTCCGGGCTGGCGGAGTCTTCCGCCGGCTGCGCCGGGCCATCCAGCGCCCGCGACAGGCTGACCGCGCGGGTCCAGTCGATCCACTCTCCCAGCTGACGCGCGAGCGGCAGCGCCGGCGCCCTGGCCGACGTGCCGGCTGCCTGCGCGAGCAGGCGGATGAAAGTGGGTGCGCCGGGCGCGGAAACCGGGACTTGCATCACGTCGTTGGCCAAAAGACGGCCATTTTACAGTGCTGTGACAGCGCGGGTCCGGGGCCGGGTTCAGGTGGCGGCCATGGAAGGGTGGGTGGCGGGTTGCGGGCTGCGCTTCCAACCGCCCGGGCGGCGAAAACGGCGTGGTTCCGGGCCCTTCGCCGGCCCGGAAAGCGCCAACGGGGTATCATTGGCGGTTGCGGAGTGTGACCGCCCCCCCCCTCCACCAGACGACAGGACATCGACGTGGCAATCAATCAGCAGCAGCGTGACCGGATCGGTTCCGGCAAGGGTTTCATCGCGGCCCTCGACCAGAGCGGCGGTAGCACCCCCCGGGCGCTTGGCCTCTACGGCATCGAGCCGTCGGCCTGGTCCAGCGACGAGGAAATGTTCGATCTGGTGCACCAGATGCGCACCCGCATCGTGGCCAGCCCGGCCTTCAACGCCGACCGCGTGGTGGGCGCGATCCTGTTCGAGCGCACGCTTGATGACAGCTTCGAGGGGCAGGATGCCGCCACCTATCTGTGGCAGGCCAAGGGCGTGGTGCCGTTCCTGAAGATCGACAAGGGCCTGGAAGACGAGGCCAACGGCGTGCAACTGATGAAGCCGATCCCGGGCCTGTCCGAGCTGCTGGCCAAGGCCAAGGCCAAGGGCGTGTTCGGCACCAAGGAGCGCTCGGTGATCAAGGCCAACAACGCCGAAGGCATCGCCGCGGTGCTGGACCAGCAGTTCGACCTCGGCCAGCAGGTGCTGGACGCCGGTCTGGTGCCGATCCTGGAGCCGGAAGTGGACATCAAGGCCGCCGACAAGGAAGCGATCGAGGTCGAGATGAAGAAGGGCATCCTCGAGCGCCTGTCGCGCTACAGCGCCGACAACCCGGTGATCTTCAAGCTGACCCTGCCGAGCGTGGACGGCTTCTTCCAGGAGATCGTTGATCACCCGGCGGTGCTGAAAGTGGTGGCGCTTTCGGGCGGCTACAGCCGCGCCGACGCCAATGACAAGCTGGCGAAGAACCCGGGCGTGATCGCGAGCTTCAGCCGCGCCCTGACCGAGGGCCTGACCGCCCAGCAGAGCGACGACGAGTTCAACCGCGCGCTGGATGAGTCGATCGAATCGATCTACCGCGCCTCGATCGCCTGATCGACGGCGTCAGCTGCAGCAAAGAAGGCCGGCGCCGGAAACGCCGGCCTTTTTCATGGGCGCGTGCGCGGCCTCATCCATCCACTGCCGGCACCCCCAGCACCGCCACCGCGATCGACAGGTAGATCACCACCCCGATCGCATCACAGATCGAGGTGATCAGCGGTGCGCTGGAGGTGGCCGGATCCAGCCGCAGGCGCGAAAGCAGGAATGGCAGCGACATTCCCACAATGCTGCCGGTCAGCACGATCAGCACCATCGACAGCGATGTGGTCAGCGCAATTTCGTGGCCGCCGCGGTAGATCCCGATCGGCGCCACGGCTACCGCCATCGTCAGGCCAAGCAGGGCCGCCACCGCGAACTCGCGCCCCAGCATCCGGCCCCAGTCGCGCATCCGCACATCGCCCGTGGCCAGCGAGCGCACCATCAGCGTGGATGCCTGCGAGCCGGCGTTGCCTCCCGATCCGATCAGCAGTGGCAGGAAGAACACCAGCGCAATGTAGTTGGCAATGATGTCCTCGAAATGGGCGATGCCCGCGCTGGAAAGCAGGTTGCCGAACACCAGCACCACCAGCCAGAACACCCGCTTGCGATACAGCAGCCAGGTGGAGGCACCCAGCAGACTGGTGCTCTTGAGCGGCAGGCTGCCGCCGCCCTTGTGGAAATCCTCGGTGGCCTCGTCCTCGGCCGAGTCGAGCACGTCGTCGACGGTGACGATGCCGACCAGTGCGTGGCCGTCGTCGATCACCGGGACGGCCAGCAGGTCGTAGTGGTCGATGGCCTTGATCGCTTCGCGCACGGGGGCGTTGGCCTGTACCGACACCACGTCGCGGGTCATCAGCGTTTCCACGTTGGTGGTGGCGGCGGCGACGATCAGGTCGCGCAGCGAGACCACGCCCAGCAGGCGCCGCTGCGGGTCGACCACATAGGCGTGGTAGATGGTTTCCTTGTCGGGCGCCTCGCGCCGCAGGTGCTCCACCGCCTCGCGGGCGTTCAAATCCGGGTGCAGCAGCGCGTACTCGCTGGTCATCAATGCGCCCACCGTGCCCTCCGGATACGCAGCCAGGCGCACGATGTCTTCCCGGTCGGCCTGGGCCAGGGCCGGCATCAGTGCTTCGCGGGCGTCTTCGGGAAGCGTGTTGTAGAGGTCGGCGCGATCGTCCGCGGACAGGCGTTCCAGCAGCTGGATACGGCCAATCCGGTCCATTTGCAGGGCGACCCCCACCTGCTGGGCGGGTTCCAGGTAGCCATACAGCCGGGCCAGCGGATCGGGAGCCACGGTGACCAGCAGCCGGTGCAGATCGTCCGCCTCCACGTCACGCAGGGCGAGCGCCAGGTCGGCGGGATGGGCCTGGTCCACCAGGGCGGCAAAGCCGGGGGCACCGGACTGGGAAAGTGCAGTGCGCAGGGAAGCGAGCAGGTCTTCACGGGTCATGGACCACCTCCGTGAGTAGCGCGCATGGGCGTAGGCAGCCGGCAGGGCAGCTCACGCCCATGCGGGGCGGGACGGATGGCGAGATCGCCGGCAGGGGATTGGATGCGCCGGGACAGGCTGGCCCGGCCGTCCGGGCGGCGCCCGGCGCGAGGATTATAGGTGTCCGTCGTCCGGGCGGCGGGGGGCTGTTCAGCTTGGAGTATTAAAGCCGCGTCGCAATGGGCGTGGGCGCACCCTGATCATCCAGGGCGATCATCACGAAGCGCCCGCGGGTGCACACCTGCCGCCTGCCGCTCAGCAGATCCTCGGCCACCAGCTCCACCTGCACCTGCATGGAGGTGCGCCCCACCTCCACCACCCGGGCGATGGTTTCCACCAGCTGGCCCTGGCGGATGGGCAGCTTGAAATCGACCTGCTCCGAGCGCGCGGTGACCACCGTGCGCCGGGCATAGCGGGAGGCGGCGATGAAGGCGGCCTTGTCCATCCACGCCAGCGCCTGGCCGCCAAACAGCGTGCCCAGATGATTGGTGTGGTCGGGGAACACGATCTCCAGCAGCCGCGCTTCGGTGGGCATGGCGGCGTCGGGTGGGCTCATGCGGGCACCTGGTCGAAGTGGGCGCGGACCGCCTGGGTGATCTGTCCGGGCGACTGGAATCCCGGCAGGCGCGCGATTTCCGTGCCCTCGCAGAACAGTGACAGCGTGGGTGTCTGGCGCAGGCCCAGGCTGCGGAAGAAATCCTCGCCAACGACTTCCAGCTTCACCCCCAGCAGTGCCAGGCCTTCGGCATCCGCAGTGGCCGCGAACTGCTGCAGCGACCGCTCCAGCATCCGGCAGCCGGGACACTGCTCCTTGCTGTAGACCACCAGCAGTTGCGGATGGGCGGCGAGGGTGGCGCGGTAGTCGTCAGCGGATGCGGCGTGCAGGGTCTGCATGGGGTGTGGCCTTGTCGGTGGTGATGTGGTGGGTGGCGGCGGGGTCTCCGGCGATTGCCAGCACGTGGTCGGTCCAGCGTTCGATCTTCAATGTATCGCGCTGACCGTGTGGCATCTGTTCGATCTCAAGGCGCGGGTAGCCGGTGGCGAAGAACGCGGCCATGCGCCGCACCGCGCCGCAGTAATACGCCTCGCCCCACTGGGTTTCACCGGTGCCGAACACCGCCAGCTGTGGCGGTTTGCCGACCGCGTCCACCAGCTCGGCGATGAAGCGCTTCATTTCCGGCGGGGTGCGACCGCCGTTGTCGCTCCAGGCGCCGAGCAGGTAGAGGTCGTGGTGTGGATCCGGGCCGGCGGCGGCCAGGCCCGGGATGTCGGTTTCGATCCAGGTCACCGCGTGGCCCAGTGCCTCGCAGCGCGCCTGCACCAGACGGGCCACGTCGCGGGTGTTGCCACTCAGGGAGGTGTAGGCAATCAGGATGCGCATGAGGTCGCGTTACAGGTCGTCGAAACCGTTATCGACGTTGGTCTTCTTGTAGCTGGCGTTGCGCATCTCGAAGAAGTCGGTCTTGGTTTCGGTGAAGTTGTCGGCGTAGGCGCGGATCCAGGGCATCACGTTGTCGGTCGATTCCGGGTACAGGCTGTCGATGCCCAGCATGCCGGCCATCTTGTTGGCCCGGTACTGCACGTAGCGGATCATCTCGTCCACGTTGATGCCGTCGATGCCGTCCAGCACCTCGCCGGTCCACTGCATCTCCAGGTCCACCGCGTGGCGGAACGCGCCGTGCACGTAGTCGGTCAGTTCATCGGTCTGCAGCTCCGGATTCTCGCCGACGATGGCGCGGATCACCTCGCTGATGAACTTGGTATGGGCCAGCTCGTCGCGGTTGATGAAGCTGATGATCTTGCCGGTGCCGGCCATGCGGTTCTGGCGCACCAGGTTGTAGAAATAGGCGAAGCCGGAATAGAAGTTGATGCCCTCCAGGATCGACGACTGGATCAGCGAGCGCAGCAGGGTCTCGGCCGTCTTCTCGCGCATGAAATCGTCGTACGAGCCCATGATCGGCGCGTTGCGCTTGAGGATGGTGGGGTGGGTGCGGGCGATCTCGAAGATCCGCTTCTGGTTGTCCAGGTCGGTGATCGAGGACAGCACATAGCTGTAGCTCTCGTTGTGGATCACCTCCTGCTGGCCGATGATCGCCGCGTTGGCGTGCGCCGCCGGGTCGGTGATGTACTCGGCCACGTTGTAGATGAAGCGGGTCTGCGGCGAATCCAGCGTGGCCAGCAGGCCGATGATCGAGTCATACGCGTTCTTCTCGCGCGCGGACAGGTCGCCGTACTCGCGCGCGTCGGCCTTCATGTCGACCTCGTCCGGGATCCAGAAGTTGGTCGAGAGCTCCTTGTAGGCGCGGTAGAACGACGGGTACGGGATGTCGTTCCAGTTGAGGATGCCGCTGGTGCGGCCGTTGATGATCCCGGTCGAGCGGTTGGGATGGCGCGGCTCGAGGATGCGGATGCGCTCAAGCGGCGTGGAGGTCGTGGGTGCAATGGCGGACATGTGTGCTTCCCGTGTTTCAGCTGTCCGCAGTGGCGGACAATTTTCTGGAGGAAAGCCCCCCTGAGTCAGGGGGGCGCGCCGAAGGCGCGTGGGTGTGGGTGCGAAGTGATGCAGGGTCCGCGGTTCGCACCGCGAACCGTGGAAGCGACAGCGCGAATGCGATGTCAGCTACTGCACCACTCGCATTCGGCGATATCGATATCGTTCGAGCGCACGTAATAGGTGGTCTTCAGCCCCTCGCGCCAGGCGGTCATGTGCAACTCCAGCAGGGTGCTGGCGCGGATGGTGCTGGGCACGTAGAAGTTGAAGCTCACCGACTGGTCGATGTGGCGCTGGCGGCGCGCGTTCTGGCGTACCGAGGCGAACTGGTCGAGCCGGTAGCCGCCCTTTTCGTAATACGGCCAGGTGTCCAGTGACAGTCCAGGCGCCACCACCGGGCGGCGGTAATCCTTCTTTTCCTCGTAGTAGAACGCGGAATAGATCGGATCGATGGAGGCGGTGGAGCCGGCGATCTGGGCCGTGGACATATTTGGCGCCACCGCCATCAGCCAGCCGTTGCGCAGGCCGTTCACCGCCACCTGTGCGGCCAGGTCCAGCCATTGCGCGCTGTTGTAGCCGCGGTCGCGGAAGTAGGCGCCGCTGTGCCAGTCGCTGCCGGGAAACGCGGGGTACGCGCCCTTCTCCTTCGCCAGCGCCATGCTGGCCTGGATGGTGAGCTGGTTGATGCGCTCATACAGCGCATCGCTGAATTCCTCGGCCTCGGGCGTATCCCAATGGAGGCCCTTGAGCGCCAGCAGGTGGTGCCAGCCGAAAGTGCCCAGGCCGATCGCCCGGTACTTGCGGTTGGTGATGGTGGCCTGCGGCACCGGTAGCTGGTTGAGATCGATCACGTTGTCGAGCATGCGCACCTGGATCGGCACCAGCCGCTCGAGCACGTCGTTGACCAGGTCGCCCTGACCCTCCTGGGGCACCACCGCCCGGCCGAGGTTGATCGAGGACAGGTTGCAGACCACGAAGTCGCCGGCCTGGCGGGTGGTCACAATCTGGTTGCCGGAGATGATTTCTTGCATGAGCGTGGTCGGGCTCATGTTCTGCAGGATCTCGGTGCACAGGTTGGAGGAATACACCATGCCGGCATGCTTGTTCGGGTTCTTCCGGTTGACCTCGTCGCGGTAGAACATGAACGGGTTGCCGGTCTCCAGCTGGCTCACCATGAGCCGCTTGAAGATGTCGATGGCCTTCACCGTGCGCCGGCTGATGCGCTCATCGGCCACCACCTCGGCGTACTTTTCACGGAACGATCCCGCGCCCTTCTTCTCGTCGAAGAAGTCCTGCAGGTACCAGCCCTTGATCCGGTGCACCTCGTGCGGGTCAAACAGGTACCAGTCGCCGCGCCGCTCCACCGTCTCCATGAACAGATCCGGGATGCACACCGCGGTGAACACGTCATGCGCGCGCAGGCGCTGGTCGCCGTTGTTGAGGCGCAGGTCAAGGAAGGCTTCGATATCGCGGTGCCACACGTCCAGGTACACCGCCACCGCGCCCTTGCGCTGGCCGAGCTGGTCCACCGACACCGCGGTGTTGTTGAGCTGCTTGATCCACGGCACCACGCCGCCGGAGGAGTTCGGCACGCCGCGGATCGCCGAGCCCGATGCACGCACATAGCCCATGTAGGCGCCCACGCCGCCGCCGCCCTTGGAGACCCGGGCGATATCGGTATTGGAGTCGTAGATGCCCTGCAGCGAATCCTCCACCGTGTCGATGAAGCAGCTCGACAGCTGTCCGCCCACCTTGCCGGCGTTCTGCAGGGTGGGCGTGGCCACGGTCATGTACAGGTTCGACAGCGCCCAGTAGGCCTCGCCCACCAGCTGCATGCGCCGCTCGCGCTGGGCCGGGGTCGGGCCGCCCTCGTCCTGCATCAGGTACAGGGCAATGGTCAGCCAGCGCTCCTGCGGCAGCTCGTACACGTTGCGGGCGGTGTCGGTGGCCAGGTAGCGGGTGGCCAGCAGGTACAGGCCGTTGTAGGTGAACAGCAGATCGCGGTCCGGATCGATCATGTGCCCGGCCTGCTCCAGCTCCTGCTTGGTGTAGGCGCGCAGGATGTCGTTGGAATAGATGTTGCGGTCGGCCAGGCTCTCCTGCAGGCCCACGTAGGAGCCGTACTTTTCGCCCACGTCGTAGAAGCGGTTGCGACTGGCACGCTTGTACAGCCGGTGCAGGTACAGGCGCGCGGCGAAGAACTCCCATTCCGGCGCGGCCACGTCCACCCGGGCCTCGGCCTCGCGGATCAGGTGGTCCACGAGGTCATCGGCGTTGACCGACTGTTTGCGCTCGACGAAGCCGAACACGCTGCGCTTGTAGTCCGCCACGTCCAGCTGCGGGAAGCCGGCGTGGATCCGGTCGATGGCGCGCTCCAGGCGGGCGCGGTCGTAGGGCGTGCGGCGGTTGCCGGCCTCCTTGGTGATCCAGGGGGCCACGGTGGTGTCGTCGGGTGTGGACGGGGGCGTGGAAGGGATGGCCTCCGGCACGCTGGCCGGGGCGAGGGTGGCGCTGTCGCTGCTGCTCATGGCGGTCTCCTGAATCGTGTGCGCACCTCCGCCCGTCCCCGGCAGGCGGATGAAGGCACGGGCGCGCGCCGACGCAGGCGTCGTCGCGGCCTCGCCCCCTCGGGCGGGCGGATTCATCACAGGATGGGAAAGCGGCGTCGCAGGGGCGGCGACCGACGTCCCGGATGGGCGGCCGCGCGCTTGCTTCGCCAGCCATCTCCCCCCGGAGATTCCGCAGCCGGCACCGCGCGGCGTGCATTGCGCGCGGCTGTCGGCAGGTCTTCGGGCTCATGGGCACGGAGGCATCGCCTCCACCTTGCCCGCCGCTTCCCGGAGCCGTGGTGGCTCCAGTGCTGTGTGGCGGGGTCGTTCCCAGTTACCGCTGCGGGGCAGCGCCGGACTGGCCGATCCGCGTGGCGTCGTATCCACGGGACGGGCGTCACCGGCTTCCCTTTTCATCCGGCGGATAGCGACCGCCGGAACCGACTGCCACAACATATCGTGGCCTGCGGATTTGTCAACGCAAAATGTTGTGGTGCGCGGGGGTGGCGCGCCAATGTCCCGCTCAGGGCCGGTGCGGGCTGGCCAGGTATTCCGCGCTGCGCATTTCGATCAGGCGCGAGGCGGTGCGCTCGAAGGCGCCGGCCAGGCGCTCGCCTGCATACAGCGCAGGCGGCTCGGCGGCGGCGGTGCACACCAGGTTGACGTGGCGGTCGTAGAGTTCATCCACCAGGTTGACGAAGCGGCGTGCGGAATCGTCGCGCAGGCCGTCGAACACGGGGATGCCGCCCAGCAGCAGGGTGTGGAATTCGCGCCCGATCTCGATGTAGTCGCTCGATCCACGCGGTCCCTCGCACAGGGCATCGAAATCGAACCAGGCCATGCCCGGGCCGCGCGCACGCACGGTTATCCGGCGCCCTTCCAGCACGATGCCGCCATCGCGGTGCGCCTGGCTGCCGCCCAGCTCCTGCCATCGCGCCTGCAGCCAGGCTTCGGCGCCCCCATCGAGCGGCGTGCGGTACACCGGCGAGCGGGTCAGGGCGCGCAGCCGGTAGTCGGTTTCGCTCTCGATATACAGCTCGTGGCAGTGCGCCTGGATCAGGTCGATGGCCGGCAGGAAGCGCGCGCGCTGCAGGCCATCGCGGTACAGGTCCGGCGGGGCCACGTTGGAGGTGGTCACCAGCACGATGCCCTCGGCAAACATGCGTTCCAGCAGGCGCGCCAGGATCATGGCATCGCCGATATCGCCCACGAAGAACTCGTCCAGCACCAGCACCCGCAGCCCGGCCCGGCGCCAGCCGCGCACGATCAGCGCCAGCCGGTCGCGCTCGCCGCCGTGCACCCGCAGCTGCTCGTGTACCTGGCGCATGAAACGGTGGAAGTGGGTGCGGTACTTGCCCGGCGTGCCCTGGCCGGTTCCGCGGGCCTGGCCGGTGGCGCCGGCGGCGGCCAGGTCGGCGCCCTTGAGATCGGGCAGCGGCAGGGCGGCGTGCAGCAGGTCCACCAGGAAGGTCTTGCCGCGGCCCACCCCGCCCCACAGATAGAGGCCCTGGATGTCTTCATCGGCAGGGGCGCCGCGCAGCCGGTCCAGCAGGCCGCGCCGCGGCGGCGGCCGCGAGGCGGCGGCATGGATCCGGTCCAGTTCGCGCAGCACCGCGCGCTGGGCGGGGTCATCCTGCCAGCTGCCTTCGGCAACGCCGGCGTCGTAGGCCTGGGAGGGGGTCATTGCCGCCGGTGGCGCAGGCTTCCGTGGTGCTTTTGTGCGCCGGTCATGCGTCGGCGGCAGGCAGGTGCTGGCGCACGCCGTTCTTCACCGCGCCGCGCAGATCCATGAGCTTGCGGTGGAAAAAGTGCCCGCTGTCGGGGATGCGCACCAGCTCGGCGGCCACGCCGATTTCATCCAGCCAGTCATACACGGCCTGCGGATCGACGATTTCGTCTTCCTCGCCCTGGATCACGATCCACGGGCAGGTGGGCAGCTGGATGCTGTCGAAATCCCAGCGCCCGGCAGGCGGGGCAATGGAAATCAGCAGGCCCGGCTCGATCCGCGCCGCAGCCGCCAGGCTCACGTAGGCGCCGAAGCTGAAGCCGGCCAGCCACAGCCGCTGGCCGGGGCGCTGTTCGCGCACCCAGGCGGCCACGGTGCGCAGGTCGTCCACCTCGCCGCGGCCTTCATCGAAGTCGCCTTCCGATTCACCCGTGCCGCGGAAATTGAAACGCACCGTGGTGGCACCCAGCTCGCGCAGCGAGCGCGCGGTCATGGTGACCACCTTGTTGTGCATGGTGCCGCCTTCGGTGGGCAGCGGGTGGCAGACGATCACGGTCAGCGGCAGGGCTGCGACATCGTCTTCGGGCAGGTCGACGGCAACTTCCAGCGCGCCGGTGGGGCCGGGCAGCGTCAGCGTGTCCGACCGGGTGGGAAATGTGGGGGTAGTCATGGGTGAAATGATAGGCGATCCATTGTTCAGACAAGGTTTCCTGCTCAGGGCTGGCGCACATCTACGCCGATCAGGACGGGATCGTGATCGGAGCTCCTCCATGGTTTTTGCAGGATTTCGCCGTCGTTGCCCGAGCGATAGCCGACGTTCACCGGCTCATCCGAATTGCTGTGCCAGGTTTCCGCGCCCTGCAGCCGCTCCGCCAGCGCCGGGGTGACGAAGGCATGGGTGAGGCGCCCGGCCTGGGCGGCAAACACATAGCTGTAGGATTCGCGGCCGGCGAACACGTCCTGCCAGCCGGAATCGCGCAGCAGACGGACGGGGTCTTCCATGCCGTAGGAATTCAGGTCGCCCACCAGCGCGGCCAGGTCGGTGCCGGACCCGGTCGGGTCGGTGGCCAGCCATTCCACCAGGCGCCGGGCGGAGTCGGTGCGCAGCGCGTTCCAGCAGCCCTGGCCGTCGTCCTGGTCCTGGTTCATGCCCACCGCCTCGCCGCAGCCCTTGGACTTGAAGTGGTTGGCCACCACGGTGAACGCGGGACCGTCACCGGCGCGGAACGCCTGCGCCAGCGGCACACGGCTGCGGGTGCCGAACGGACCGCCTTCCAGCGTGGCTGGCCGGCCCACGGGCTGCACTGCCGAGGCGCGATACAGCAGACCCACGCGGATGGCGTCTTCGCCCGGGCCTTCACCGGTATCCACGTAGCGCCAGTCCGGGCCCAATGCCGCGGCCAGCTGGGCAATGCTGGATTCCGGGCCGTAGCCGTCGTTCTCCAGTTCCATCACCGCGGCGATATCGGGCGCCAGCATCTGCAGGCTGGCCTGCAGGCGCGCCAGCTGACGGGCGTATTCGTCCGCGCTGCGGGCGCCGCGCGGCGTGGGGAAGTCCCCGCCCTCGCCGTCGCCGTTGAACAGGTTCTCCAGGTTGAACACGGCCAGGCGCAGCTCGCCCTCCACCTCCGGCGGCTGCGGGCGCGGTGCCGGGTGCAGCACCGGGGTGTCGAGCAGCTGCAGCCGGTACTGGCCATCGCGCTGGTCCACCACCGCCTGCACGCCGGTCAGGCGGCTGCCGGTGCGCGGGGATTGCTGGTCTTCGGGCAGGTACCAGATATGGCGGGGGTTGCGCTCCTGCGTGGCGTCGTCGATCAGCACCGTGCGCTGGGCGTTCTGCGCAGCCACGGCGCGGGCGTCCGCGCCGGGCAGGGCGATTTCGGTCGGTGCGGGCAGGCGCCCGTCGAAGCTGGTGACCAGCACGCCTTCGCGGCCCAGGTCGCGGTGGCCGCTGATGACCAGCGGCGCCTGGATCCACACCTGCATGCCTTCCAGGCGTTCCCAGTCGGCGGGCGGCCCGTCGATGACCACCGGCTCAATCCGGGCGCCGGCTTCCAGGACTTCCTGCTCGACCGGCTGCAGCGCGGTCAGGGTGGCGTCGCCTTCGCCATGTTCCAGCACCCGGCCGCGGATCCGCAGCCGGTCGCCGCGGCGCACCGGCGAATCGCCATCGCTGAGCACGAACACGGCGTCGGACGTGGCCGGGTCGCCATCGCCCGCATCCTGCAGGAACCAGCCGCCCAGGTGCTTGCCGAAATTGCCGGTGACCACGCCTTCCACCATCACTTCCTCGCCTTCCAGCGGGCTGCGCTGGGCGCTGCCCTGCACCGTGCCGATCGGAACCACGGCGGCCGCGCCGGGGTCGGTGGAGGGCTGGGCGCAGGCGCTGGCCAGCAGGCCGGCGACAAGAACCGGGATCACGGAAAGGGGCAGGGAGCGTGCGGCTGGCAGGGTCATAGCATGTGGCAGCTTGGAAAGGTGGCGGCTGGGAAAGAGCTTGCAGGCACGAAAACGCCGCCCGGAGGCGGCGTTTTCAGCGGTGCGTTGGCGCGGATTACTGGATGTTGTCGAGCATCCAGTCCACCGAAGCGATCACCTGCTCATCGCTCAGGGCGGGGTTGCCGCCGCGGGCGGGCATGAAGCCGCTGTTGCCGGTGAAGCCCTCGATGGCGTGCTGGATCAGCACGTCGCGGCCCTGGGCGATACGCGGTGCCCACTGGGCCTGGGTCAGGGTGGGGGCGCCACCGGCGCCGCTGGTGTGGCAGCCGGAGCAGAGGTTGTTATAGATCTCGCCGCCATCCAGGGTGCCGCCATAGGCTACCTGGGAGGCTGCGGCCGCCTGCGCTGCCGCGGCCGCCGCGGCCTGCGCCGCCGCGCCGGTGGATCCTGCATACACCGCGCCGACCGGAGCAATGCGCTCAAGTCGCGCCAGATTTGCGGTCTCCGACGGCTGCGGCGGCACCGAACGGTGCAGCGACGCGGCCAACCAGATCAGTCCCCCGGTTATCACCGCCAGGAACAGGATCACCAGAGAGAATTTCTTCAGGAAGTCGAGGTCGTAATTGCGCACGGGACACCTTCTGGCGCGTGGCCGCCCGGCCACAGCTGACGGGCAAGTATAGAACACGCGGGCGCGAGATCGAACCATGGGCTGCCAGTCCGGCCCGCGGTGGTGCGATAGTGTGCGCATCATGTCCCCGCTCCGCGAGGTTTCCAATGATCGAACAGGTCATCCCGCCGCGTACCCGCAGCATTGGCGCTTTCCAGGTAGGGCGCATGCTGCCCTACGCGCGCCGCCGCATGGTGGGGCCATATATCTTCTTTGATCGCATGGGGCCGCAGGATCTGGCGGCCGGATTGCCGCCCGAGGCCGATGTTCTGCCGCACCCGCACATCGGCCTGTCCACCATCACTTATCTGTTCGACGGCGAGATCATGCACCGCGACAGCACCGCCGTGGAACAGCCGATCCGGCCGGGCGAAGTGAACTGGATGACGGCCGGCAGCGGCATCACCCACTCCGAGCGCTTCGAGAAGGCACGCCGCGAGGGCGGACCGCTCGACGGCGTGCAGGCCTGGGTGGCGCTGCCCGACGGGCTGGAGGAAAAGGATCCCGGATTCTGGCATTACCCCAGCGCAGCGCTTCCGGTGTTTGCCGATGAGGGCGTGGTAGGGCGCCTGATCGCCGGCAGCCTGGCGGGCGTCCACTCCCCGGTCAACGTGGATTCGCCCCAGTTCTACGTGCATTGGCAGCTGGCAGCGGGCGCTCGCACCTCGCTGGCGCCGGAGTACAGCGAGCGCGCCGTGTACGTAGCCAATGGCGAGGTGGAGCTGGACGGCCAGCGCATCCAGGCGGGGCACATGGCAGTACTGGCGCCTGGCAAGACAGCCACGATCGCCGCCTCCCGCGATGCGGTGGTCATGGCCCTGGGCGGAGAGCCGGTGGGCCCGCGCTACATCGATTGGAACTTCGTTTCCTCATCGAAGGAGCGCCTGGAACAGGCACGGGCCGACTGGGCCGCCGGGCGCATGAAACTGCCCGACTTCGACAACGAGGAGTTCGTTCCGCTGCCGCCGAAGTTCGGTGCGCCGGCCGAGCCGATGTCATGAGGCTGCGGGGCGGGTGCACCTCGTCATCTCACCGGGTCGGTGGAAAGCGAGCTGGTTCTTGAAAGCGCATCGGACCATCCTGGGTTGTCAGGGCGGCGCGGCTGGCAGCGACCGCTATGTGCCGCGCTCCAGTCAGGCACCGGCTGTCACCAGCAGGCACATGCCTCTGTAGATCGGGGTCGACAGGGCAGCGGCCATTCTCCAACGCGGCTTCAAGTGGCGGAGGCATCCCTCCCCGGTGAGTGCTTCTGCTTCGGTCGGCGGGCGCGTAGCTGCCGGTAGCGATCTCGTTCAAGGTGCGATGGCGGTGGGGGCCCACAGAGGCTAGTGCTCGGCCACGCTGAATCGACGTCCAGAAGTTGTCCCAACGGCGCCCCATATTTGTCACATGGGGATTGGCGCGCCTGGAGGGATTCGAACCCCCGACCAACGGCTTCGGAAGCCGCTACTCTATCCAGCTGAGCTACAGGCGCGTAGCCGGTTATTTTCCACTATCCGGGCGCAAGACGCGAGCCCCCCGTTTCCCCGCGGTTCCAGCTTGCCTTCGCGGGGCCCGGTTGGGCCGGTTCTTGCTACGCTTTCACGTGTGGAATACGAACGATACGCCGCTCCCCCGCCTCCCCCTGCGCCCTCGCGGCCGGCGCTGTACTGGAAGTTGATGCGCGCCGACCGGCCGATTGGCTGGCTGCTGCTGCTGTGGCCCACCTGGTGGGCGCTGTGGCTGGCGGCGGACGGCTTTCCGCCGCCGTGGATCCTGTTCGTGTTCAGTGCCGGGGTGTGGCTGACCCGTTCGGCCGGCTGCGTGATCAACGATTACGCCGACCGCTGGCTGGATCCGCATGTGAAGCGCACCCGCGACCGGCCGCTGGCCACCGGCGCGGTATCGGGCCGGGAGGCGCTGGCGCTGTTCGCGGTGCTGATGGTGGCGGCGTTCGCGCTGGTGCTCACCATGAACCGGCTCACCATCCTGATGAGCTTCATCGGCCTGGTGCTGGCGGCCACCTATCCCTATCTCAAGCGCCACACCCACCTGCCGCAGGTGTACCTGGGCCTGGCGTTCGGCTGGGCGATCCCGATGGCGTTCGCGGCGGTGCAGGGCGAGGTGCCGCCGGTGGCCTGGGTGTTGTACGTGGGCAATATTTTCTGGACCACCGCCTACGACACCTGGTACGCGATGGTGGACCGCGACGACGACATCAAGGTCAACAGCAAGTCCACCGCGATCCTGTTCGGCGAGCTTGATCTGGTCGCCCAGGGCGTGCTCTACACCCTGTTCTTCGTTGCCCTGCTGCTGGTGGGCCTGCAGATGGGGCTGGGCATGGTGTACTGGCTCGGGGTGGCGGTGGCGGCGGCGCTGGTGGTGTGGGAGTTCGTGCTGGCCCGGCACCGCGACCGCGAGGCCTGTTTCCGCGCGTTCCTGCACAACCACTGGGTGGGCATGGCGGTGTTCGCCGGTATCGCCCTGGATTACGCCCTCGGCCTGGGCTGAGGGCGTCCCGTGACAGCGCGTGCCGTCTGCTGCTACAGGGTGAGCCGGGCGCGCGAGCGCATGCGCATGCCCACCAGGATCTGCAGCGCGCCGTAGAACAGTGCGCCAATCCCGACCCAGACCGAAATCGCCACCAGGCCGATGTCCGGGCGGGCCAGGAACAGGATGCCCAGGGCCAGCGCCAGCACGCCGCTGAGCGCCAGCAGCCATTCGCCGCGGATCAGCTTGCGCACCTGGATGGCGAACACGATGCGGGCGATGCCGGCCAGGATCAGCCACAGGGCGATCACCCACAGCATGGCGGTGGCCAGCTGCACCGGCCACATGAACGCCGCGATGCCGAAGCCGATCGAGACCAGCGCATAGGCAGCCAGCAGC
Source organism: Candidatus Luteimonas excrementigallinarum (assembly GCA_019115725.1). Classification (GTDB taxonomy): domain Bacteria; phylum Pseudomonadota; class Gammaproteobacteria; order Xanthomonadales; family Xanthomonadaceae; genus Luteimonas; species Luteimonas excrementigallinarum. The sequence goes on along the minus strand of DXCY01000107.1, from coordinate 9,547 downwards.
CAGCGCGGCAGGGCGAGATCGCGCCGGATGGCGCTTGCCAGGCTCACCACCCCGTCGGCCAGTGACAGCACGCCGAAGGCCATCACCAGCGCCATCACCGAATAGGTGGGCCACAGCAGCAGGGCCACGCCGAACACGATGGCCAGCAGGCCATAGAGAAGGAAGATCCACCAGCTGCGGCGCAGCCCCATCTGGAAACGCGATCCCATTGCCAGGCTCCATGCGGAAAACAACCGTCCGGATACGCTGCCAGCGCCGCGGCGTCAAGGCGCGCGGGCGCAGATCCATGCATCCACGCGGCCCACGCCGGCCTGGCGCAGGGCGTGTGCGGCAGCGTGGAGTGTGGCGCCGGTGGTCATCACATCGTCCACCAGCACCACGTGGGCCGGCGGCGCAGTCAACGCGCTGGCCCGGAACGCGCCGTGCAGGTTGCGTGCCCGTGCCGATGCATCCAGCCGCGTCTGCTGGGCGGTGGCGCGGACCCGCTGCAGCAGGTCGGTGCGCAGGTGGATTCCCAGTGCCGCGGCGAGGGGGCGGGTGAGTTCCAGCGCCTGGTCGTAGCCGCGCTGGCGCAGGCGGGCGCGATGCAGCGGCACCGGAACCAGCGCATCCGGACGCGGCAGGGCGGAGCAGTGTTCGGCCATCAGCTGGGACAGCAGCCGGCCGGCGGCGAGGTCATGGTGGAATTTGAACCGCGGCAGCAGGCGATCGATGGGGTCGGCATACAGGCAGGGCGCGTGGACCTCGGTCAGCGGTGGTGGTGCAGCCTGGCAGGCGCTGCAGGGTCCGGAGCCGGTGCCCGGCAGCGGCAGCGCACAGCACGGGCAGGCGGGGCCCAGCCAGGGCAGGCCGGACAGGCAGGTGGAACACAGCTCGATGGCATCGGTGCCGGCTTCGCCACAGGCCAGGCAGCGGCCCGGCCAGAGCAGGCGGGTGGCGTCATTGCTCAGCCAGAAGCCGATCCGGCGCCGCAGGCCGTCAACTTTTCCAGCCCCCGTTTGGTTGACAGTCGATGACATGCTTTCCAGACTGGCCGGCTTGTCCCATCCATTCCGTCGGAAAACCGCCATGCCTGCAGTCAGTGAAACCCGCGACCTGCGTAACGACTGGTCGCGCGCCGAGATCGAGGCGCTGTTCAACCTGCCCTTCCCGGAGCTGCTGCACCACGCTGCCACCGTGCACCGGGCCAATTTCGACCCGTCCGAGGTGCAGGTGAGCACCCTGCTGTCGGTGAAGACCGGCGGCTGCCCCGAGGACTGCTCCTACTGCCCGCAGGCCCAGCGCTACCACACCGGTGTGGACGCCACCAAGCTGATGGCCACCGAGGCCGTGCTGGAGAAGGCCCGCCAGGCCAAGGCCGCCGGCGCCAGCCGCTTCTGCATGGGCGCTGCCTGGCGTTCGCCCAAGGACCGCGACATCCCCAAGGTGGCCGAGATGATCCGCGAGGTGAAGGCGCTGGGCCTGGAAACCTGCGCCACGCTGGGCATGCTCACCGACAGCCAGGCCACTGCGCTGAAGGCCGCCGGGCTGGATTACTACAACCACAATATCGATACCGACCCCGAGTACTACGACGAGATCGTGGGCACCCGCGAGTTCCAGGACCGGTTGGATACCCTGGGCCATGTGCGCGATGCGGGGCTGAAGACCTGCTGCGGCGGCATCGTGGGGATGGGGGAATCGCGCGCCCAGCGCGCCGGGCTGCTGCACGCGCTGGCCACTCTGCCCGCACACCCGGATTCGGTGCCGATCAACCGTCTGGTACAGGTGGCCGGTACGCCGCTGGCGGACAAAAACACCTCCGCCCATCTGGATCCGTTCGAATTCGTGCGCACCATTGCCGTGGCCCGGATCCTCATGCCGCGCTCCATGGTGCGGTTGTCGGCGGGGCGCGAGGAAATGAGTGACGAGCTGCAGGCGCTGTGTTTCCTGGCCGGGGCCAACTCGATCTTCTACGGCGAGAAGCTGCTGACCACCGGCAATCCGGATACCGAGCGCGACCTGGCGCTGTTCGAGCGCCTGGGCCTGCGGCCGATGCACGTGGAGGTGGACGCACCGGACCACGACCACGGCGGCACCGTGCATGCGGATATCGTCGCCGGCGGGCGGACCTGCGCGGCGTGATGCCCTGGTACGCCTGGGCGTACCTGCTGATGCTGGCACTGATCGGGCTGGCCGGGTTCCGCTCGCGCCTGCGCGCGGGCGCCCGCCTGGCTGAGGCGCTGGGCGGGCTGGCGGCCATGGCCGTGGTGATGCTGGGCGTGGTGCTGTTCCATCGCGGCGCCGGTGCGGGACTGCTGTTCATGGGGGCGTTGTTCCTGGCCGTGCTGGTGCTGGCGCAGCACTCGGTGGCGCAGGCGCAGCGCATGCGCGAGGCCCCTATCCCCGTGGGTGAGCGCGTGGCCACCGCACTGGGCGGGCTGGCCACGTTGCCGGCCATTGCCATGGGCGCGATCGCGGTGTGGGTGCGCGAGCTTGGCTGAGCGCGAAGACCTGCGTGCACGCCTGGCCGCGCAGCGGGCGGAGCGCGAAGCCCGTGACCGCCTGCGCGTGCGCCGCACCGTGCTGCGCCGCGATGGCGTGCGCTGCGAACTGGCGGATGCCGACGGCAGCCCCCGCTGGCTGGTGAATTTCTGCGGCAACGATTACCTCGGCCTGGCCCAGCAGTTTGCGGTGGCCAACGCACTGGCCGATGGCGCCATGCGCACCGGCGCCGGTGGCGGTGCCTCGCACCTGGTCTGCGGGCATTCCCGCGAGCACGAACTGCTGGAACGCGAGCTGGCCGACTGGCTGCAGGCCCCGCGCGCGCTGCTGCTGGGCAGCGGCTACATGGCCAACCTGGCGGTGCTGCAGGCGCTGCTGGGCGATGGCGATGTATGCGTGCAGGACCGTCTCAACCACGCCAGCCTGATCGACGCGGCGCTGCTGGCCGGCTGCCGCCTGCGCCGCTATCCGCACGCCGATGCCGGCGGGGCGATGCGCCAGCTGCGGGCAGCGCCCGGCGGCGCGGCGATGCTGGCCACCGATGGTGTGTTCAGCATGGATGGCAACGTGGCTCCGCTGCGCGAGCTGGCGGTGGCCGCGCATGCCCAGCAGGCGCTGATGTATGTGGATGACGCCCACGGCGTTGGCGTGCTCGGCCCGGAGGGGCGGGGCAGCGTCGCCGCCGCGCGGCTGGGGGTGGAGCAGGTGCCGCTGCAGCTGGTGACCCTGGGCAAGGCGCTGGGCGGCTGCGGCGCGGCGGTGGTGGGCGAGGCGGACCTGATCGAACACCTGGCCGGCACCGCACGCCCCTACATCTACACCACCGCCCTGCCGCCGGCGCTGGCCACCGCCGCGCTGGCGGCGGTGAAGCTGGCCCGGCACGAGCACTGGCGGCGCGGCAAGCTGGCCGCGCTGGTGCACCGGCTGCGGCGCGGGCTGGGCGATGAGGGGTTCGAGCTGATGCCCTCCGATACCGCCATCCAGCCGCTGCTGTGCGGCGAAGATGCCCGCGCGCTGGCGCTCTCCCGGGCGCTGGAGGCGCAGGGCTACTGGGTGGCGGCGATCCGCCCGCCCACGGTGCCGGAAGGGCGCGCCCGGCTGCGGATCACCCTGTCCGCCGCGCACGAGGAGGCCCATGTCGACGGACTGGTCGAGGCCCTGGCCCGGGCCCGGGACGGGCTGCCGGCGGATCTGCAGCAGTGAGCGCGGAGTCATCGCCGGGGCGCATTGCGCTGGCTGCCATCGGCGTGGCCCTGCTGGCCTCGCTGTTTTTCACCATGACCTACGTGCTCAACCGCGCCAGCGCGCTGGAGGGCGGGCACTGGGCGTGGATGGCCTCGCTGCGCTACCTGATCACCCTGCCGCTGATGCTGCCACTGGTGTGGTGGCAGGGCGGCGCGCGGCCGGTGCTGCGGGCGATTGCGGCGCATCCCTGGGCATGGATCCGCTGCGGGGCGATCGGCTTCGTGCTGTTCTACTGCACGCTCAGCTTTGCCGCGGCCAGCGGACCCGCCTGGCTGGTGGCCGGCAGCTTCCTGGTGACGGTGGTGACCGGCATGCTGTGTGCGCCGTTCCTGTACACCGACGAGCGCCGCCGCATTCCGCCGGCCGGCCTGGCCGTGGCCGTGGTCATCCTGGCCGGGGTGCTGCTGATGCAGGTGGGCTATGCCAGCTGGCCGCTGGACGGTTCAGCCTGGCTGGCGCTGGGCTGCGTGCTGGTGGCCGCGTTCGCATTCCCGCTGGGCAACCGCCTGCTGCTGCTGCACCTGGAGCGCAGCGGGGAGAACCTCAACGCCACCCAGCGCGTGTTCGGCATGACCCTGGCCAGCCAGCCGCTGTGGCTGCTGGTGGCGCTGTACGCCGGACTGCGTTCGGGCGCGCCGGAGGCCTCGCACGTCTGGCTGGCGGCGGGCGTGGCCCTCTCCGCCGGCGTCATCGCCACCATCCTGTTTTTCCAGGCCACCGGCATGGTCCGCAATCAGCCCCTGGCCCTGGGCGGGGTGGAGGCCATGCAGGGATCGGAGGTGGTATTCGCGGTCCTGCTGGGCGCGCTGCTGCTGGGCGAAGCCTGGCCCGGTCGGCTGTCGATCACCGGCGCGCTGGTGGTGATCGCGGGAATCATCGTGTTTGCCTGGACGGTGGCGCGGCCCGCCGCGGGCAGTACGAAGAAGGTGCAGGCACTGCGCACGGACAAGGGAGCATGAGCGGGCAATGAGTCCATTGCATATCGAAACCACCGGCCGCGGGCCGGATCTGGTGCTGCTGCACGGCTGGGCGATGCACGGGGGCGTGTTCGCGCCGCTGGTCGAGCGGCTGGCGGCCGGGTACACCCTGCACATCGTCGACCTGCCCGGGCACGGCCACAGCGCAGGCGCGGCATTGGCCCTGGCGCCGGGGCCGGTTGTGGATGAACTGACCGCGCGGCTGCCGCGCGCGCTGTGGCTGGGTTGGTCGCTGGGCGGGCTGTTTGCGCTGCAGGCCGCGCTGGCGCGTACGCCGGCGGTGCGTGGAGTGGCGCTGCTGTGTTCCAGCCCGCGCTTCGTGCGCGAGGGTGCGGGCGAGGGCGCCTGGCGCTACGGCATGTCGCCGGAGATTTTCCAGGACTTCGCCGCCGGCCTGCGCCAGGACTGGCGCGGCACGCTGGAGCGGTTCATTGCGCTGGAGGCGTTCGGCTCCGATCATGCCAAGGAGGAGCTGCGCACCCTGCGCGACGGCCTGTTTGCCCGCGGCGAACCAGCGGCCGGCGTGCTGGCCGACGGCCTGCGCCTGCTGCAGGAAGCCGACCTGCGGCAGGCGCTGCCCGGCCTGCCGGTACCCAGCCTGTGGCTGGCCGGCAGGCGCGACCGCGTGGTCGATCCGCGCGCCATGCGTGAAGCCGCCGCGCTGGCGCCGAGGGCCCGGTTCGAGCAGGTTGAACACGCCGGCCATGCCCCTTTCCTCACCCATGCCGATGTGGTCGCCGATGCGCTGCGCCGGTTCGAAGCCTCACTGGATCCGTAGATGTTCGATTCCCGTCATATCCGCCACGCCTTCGGCCGCGCCGCCGATGGATATTCCGCCGCCGCCGGGCTGCAGGCTGAAGTTGAAAGCTGGCTGCTCGAGTCGCTGATGTACCTGGACGACACCGTGCCGGCAACGGTGCTGGATCTGGGCGCGGGGCCGGGCAACGCGTCGGTGGCCATGCGCAGGCGCTGGCCGAAGGCACGTGTTGTGGCCATGGATCTGGCGCTGCCGATGCTGCAGCGGATCGATCGCCGCGGCGGCGGCGGGCTGGCCACGGGCCTGGGCCTGCGCCGGGGCATTGACCGGGTCTGCGCCGATGCGGCGGCTCTGCCTCTGGCCGATGGCAGCGTGGACGTACTGTTTTCCAACCTGTGCCTGCAGTGGGTGGAAGACCTGCCCGCGGCGCTGGCCGGTTTCCGCCGGGTGCTGCGGCCGGGGGGCCTGCTGCTGGTGTCCACGTTCGGCCACGACACCCTGCATGAGCTGCGCGCTGCGTTCGGCACCGCCGATGAGGCGCCGCACGTCAGCCCCTTCGTGACCATCAGCGATTTCGGCGATGCGCTGATGCATTCGGGCTTCCGCGATCCGGTGATCGACCGCGACCTGCTGATGCGCGGCTACGACGATCTGCCCGCGCTGATGCGCGAACTGCGGGCGATGGGCGCCACCAACGCGCTGGCCAGCCGCCGCCGGACCCTGACCGGCCGCGCGCGCTTTGCCCGCGCTGCCGAAGCCTACGAGCCGCTGCGCGCTGGCAACGGCCAGCTGCCGGCCAGCTGGGAAGTGATCACCGCCATGGCCTGGGCGCCGGAGCCGGGCGCCCCCATCCGGCTGGGCGGCGAAGAGGTCATCAGCTTTCCTGCCAGCGGCATCCCCATCCGTCGCCGCCGTTGATTCGGGCGGCGTTGCGGGCCGGGGGTGGAGGACAGGATTCAGGACCGCCGTTCTAGACTCGCGCTGTTTTCCGGAGAAGTGCCACCGCCATGCGCATCCTGCTCGCCCTGATCATTGCCTGCGTCTCGTTGCCTGCGCTTGCGCAGCAGCGCAACGCCTACGAAATCGACCTGTCCGGCATTGATGCAGCGATGGTGCTGGCGGGAGCGGAAGACGTGATGTTGCGTGCCTCGGATCGCGACATGGATGGTGTGTATCAGGCCGTGCTGCACGCGGCCGGCACCGACGGGGAGGCGCAGCTGCTGTGTGCGCTGTTCGAGCCGTCGGCCGACCGCAGCCTGACCGGCCTGCAGCGGGTGGCCAACGGCCTGGGGCCGGACAGCCGGGCCCGCTTTGCCGATGCCGCCGTGGCGGTGGCCCTGGCCGGCATGCAGAACCCGCCGCAGCCCTATGACCCGGAATACGCGGCCCAGGTGCTGCGCCGCGCCGGCGTGACCGCCATGCTGGTGCATGACGGATTCACCGCGGGCATGGCCGCCACCGGCGATGACCCCGGCAGCCGCGAGGCGCGCTGCCGCTCGTTCCGCCAGCTGGTGGGCGTGATGCAGGATTTTGAACTGGCCGAGCGCGCCGCGGCCACCCGCTATCTGCTGCTGGAAGGCATGACCCGCTACGGGACCGAGCTGTAGAGCGCGCTGCGCGCGGTCCTACGGAGCGAGATCGTTCCAGCGGTCGCGGTGGAAGAAATACACCTCGCGCAGCAGGAACTGCCAGCGCGATTCCAGGCTGCGAAAGCGCGTGGTCGGCGTGGCCGATCCCAGCGCCTCGATGCCTTCGCCACGGGCCAGGCGCAGCGCCCGCGCCATGTGCAGTGGATCGCTGACCACGATGGCCCGGCGCATGTCACGCTCGCGCATCAGCATCGCCGCCTGCTCCAGGTTCTCCCGGGTGGTGCGCGACACCGTTTCGATCAGGATCCGGTCCTCCGGCACGCCGTGCTCGATCGCGTAGCGCCGGGCCACCTCAGACTCCGCAAAGCGCGCGCCTTCCCCGCCGAATCCGCCGGTAAAGATCAGCCACCCGGCCAGGCCCTGCTCGTGCAGGTGGATGCCATGCACGATGCGCTGCTCGAACACCGGTGAAGGGCGGGCATCGTAGGCCGCCGCGCCCAGCACGATGATGGCTTCGGCCGGGCCTGCTTCATCCCGCGCGCCGGTCCAGGCGATGTACGCGGCCACGCCGCACAGCCACAGCACTCCCAGCAAACCCAGCTTGAACAGGCAGCCCAGCAGCCGCCGGAACAATCCTGGCCGCCGCCGCGTGCTCACCCCGCCTCCCCGGCCAGCCGCAGTACCCCGGGGGCCACGTTGCCGCCGCTGAGTATCACGCCCACGCGCTGGCCCGCGAACAGCGCCGGCTGCTGCAGGATCGCGGCCAGGGCAATGGCCGACGAGGGTTCCACCAGCTGCTTGAGCCGCTGCCATGCCAGGCGCAGCGCGGCGAGCGTGTCCGCATCGTCCACGGTGAGGACCTGGGCGCCGGCGGCGCGGAGCAGGTCGAAGTTCGGCGCGCCGATCTCGGCCCGCAGGCCGTCACAGATCGTGTCGGGCGAGAGACCGGTGACCCGTTCGCCGCGGGCAAACGACGCCGCGGCATCCGCGCCGCTGGCAGGTTCGGCAAGGAACAGGCGGGTGGCGGGCGATACCCCGGACAGGGCCAGCGCGCTGCCGGCCGCAAGGCCGCCGCCGCTGATCGGCACCACCAGCGCGTCCAGTGGGCCGGTGTTGGCCACCAGCTCCAGCGCTGCTGTGCCCTGACCGGCGATCACCCGGGCGTCGGCATAGGGATGCACCAGCCGGGCGCCGGTGGCGGCCTGGATCCGGGCGCAGGCGGCCTCGCGGGCGGCCTGGGTGGGCTGGCAGCGGTGCAGCGTGCCCCCGTAGGTGTCGATCGCCGCCACCTTGGCCGGCGATGCGTTGTCCGGTACTACCACGTGGCAGGCGATGCCGCGGGTTCGCGCCGCCAGGGCGAGCGCCGCGCCGTGGTTGCCGGAGGAGTGGGTGACCACGCCGTCAGCGGCCTCGGCATCGGTCAGTGACCACACCGCGTTGCAGGCGCCGCGGAACTTGAAGGCGCCGCCCCGCTGCAGGTGTTCGCCCTTGAAGTGCAGCTGGCATCCGGCCAGTGCGTCGAGCGTCTGCGAGCGCAACACCGGCGTTGTGTGGGCGTGCGGCGCGATACGCGCGGCGGCGGCAAGGACGTCCTGGAAGCCGGGAGCGGAGTGCGGGGAGGCCATCCCCCAAAGCGTAGCCGAACCCGGTGTTGTTCAGCTATCACAACGTGGGACCGGCTGGATTAAGCGATGATTCAATGGCTTGGCACGATGCTGGGTACCAGTCACAGAGGGGCGATCCAATGAAAATCCGCCATGTCGTCATCGTTGGTCTGGCCGCGCTGCTGCTTGGCGGCTGTGCGACCTACGGCTATCGCGGGGGCAGTGGTGATTACTATTACGACCGCTCCTCCACCGGTTATTACGGCGCGCCCTACGGCAGCGTCGGCTACGGCCGCATGTATGGGGTCTACGGCAACGTGGGCTACGGGTATCCGGGCTATTCGCGGCATTACGCGCCGCGTTATTACGGCTATCCGTCCTACGGCTACTACTCGCCGCCTTACTACGGGCGCCCGATCGTGGTGCGTCCGCGGCCGGATCACAACCGCCCGCCGCGCCAGGACAATCGCCCGAGCTCGCCGTGGCGCAACCTGAAGGGCGTGACCCGGGTGGAGCACCGTGAGCGCCCGCAGCGGATCGGCGGCGGCAATACGGCCGGGCCGCGTCCGCAGAGCCAGCGGCGCGAGCGCGTGCAGCAATCCAATCCGGTTCGCCGGCCGGCGAACCAGCCCAGCCGCAGCTCGCCGTGGCGGGCCGGCCCGTCCCAGCAGCGCAGCAGCCAGCCCAGCCGCGTCCGGGCCACGCCTGCCGCTCCGCGTCAGTCAGCGACGCCGGTACGTCAGCGGGCGTCATCGCCGCCGGCCCGTCGTCCCGCGCCAGCGTCGCGATCGCGGGAAGGTGACGGTCATCGCATTCAGGAGCGTTGATGCCCCTTGCGCCGCCCGGTTCGAGGGCGCAAGCTAGACCCATGTGACAGCCAGCGTCGCTTTT
>DXCY01000106.1 GCA_019115725.1 Candidatus Luteimonas excrementigallinarum | reverse complement strand
TGTTCCGGGCGGACCTTGCCCTGGCCCGGGCGGCATTGGGCCGGGCGGCGGCGTGGCTGGCGCTGACCGTCGTGTTCGGCACCTCCGCCTGGCTGCTTATCATCACGTTCCTGGTGATCCTGCTGCACTCGTTCGGACTCAGCTGGCTGGTGTCGGCGCTGATTGCCGCCACGATCAACCTGGCCATCACCGCGCTGGCCGCGTGGCGCGTGGTGGTTTACGCCCGCCACACCGGACTGCAGGCCACCCGCCGCCAGCTTGCCCGCATGGGTCTGCTGCGCGATGACGAGGACGAAGGCGGAAACGAAGCGGGACCGGCACGCTCAGACACCCCAGCGCCCGCTGCCGCCCCCGGAGCAGGAGGACCGGTAGCATGAACTTCAAGCAGCTCCAGCGCCGGGTGGAACGTGGCGAGACCCTGGTGGAAGGCAGGCTCCAGCAGACCCGCGAATGCCAGGGCCGCATGACCCGCGAGTGGCGCGAGGCCTGGACCCCGCTGCGGATCGTGGTGGCAGGGCTGGCCTCGGGCCTGATCATGGGCCGCGCCGAACCGGAAAAAGCGCTGAAGCAGCTGGGCAAGCTGGGCAGCCCCCGCACCCTGCAGCTGGTGAGCTCGATGGCCGGACTGGTGGGATCGGTGCAGGCGGCGATCGCAGCAATGACCGCGCAAAGCGCCGCCGAAACCGCGGACGAGGCCGCCGGCACCACCGCGGAAGCCAGCGCCGAAGCCAATGCCGACGCCACCACGGCCACGACCGCACAACAGGAGCCAGCTGGGAATACAGCAGCTGCCGACGCACCGCCCAGCGCGGCGGAAACCGCCCCCCGCCCCGACCGGCGCCAGCCGGAACCCCACTGGGACAGCCAGCCTTCGCCCGCCGAGGCGGCCACCGAACTGTCCGAGCGCTGAGCGGGCCGGGCGATGGGCAGCGCCGAACAGCCGCCTCCGGCCCCGGCCCTGCCTGCAGCGCGTCCGCGTGCATCGATCCCGGTCGTCATCCTGGCCACGCTGGCCTGCCTGTTCACGGCCTGGGCAGCGCGCGATCTGCTGCTGCCGGTGCTGCTGGCCATGTTCTTCGCGCTGATCGGCAATCCGGTCCTGCGCCTGCTGCGGCGCGCGCATTCCGGTTTTCCTGGGCGCCATGCTGCTGCTGGGAACGGGGCTGGTACTGGCCGTGCTGCTGGGCCGCCAGCTGGTGGCGCCGGCCGCCGAGTGGATGCAGCAGCTGCCCAGCGAACTGCAGCTGCTCACCCCCAAGCTGCAGCAGATGACCGGGCCGATGCAGCAGGCCAGCGAAGCCGCGGCCAGCGTGGCCCGCGCCGCCGACGGCGACCAGGCGCGTCAGCTTGAAGTGGTTGCCGTGCGCGAAAGCGACCCCTGGGAGCGGCTGGTAGCCACGCCGAAGATGGTGATGTCGATCCTGGCCGTGGTGCTGCTCACCTTCTTCTTCATGGTCTATGGCGAACGCCTGCAACGACATGCGATCTCGCTGCTGCCCAACCGCTACCAGCAGCGGGTCACCGTCGAGATCATGCAGTCGATCGAGCAGGAGGTGTCGCGCTATGTGCTCACCATCACCCTGATCAACGCCGTGCTGGGCGCGGCGGTGGCCCTGGCGCTGCACCTGCTCGGGCTGAGCCTGCCCAACGCGCTGCTGTGGGGCACGCTGGTGGCGCTGCTCAATTACGCCCCCTACGTGGGCGCGTTCATTGCGGCCACGGCGCTGCTGCTGATGGGGCTGATTGTCTGGGACGAGCTGGGCCGGGCGCTGCTGCCGCTGGGTGTCTACCTGGTGCTGCAGACGCTGGAAGGCCAGCTCTTCACCCCGGTCGTGGTTGGCCACCGCATGGCGCTGTCACCACTGCTGCTGGTGCTCGCGCTGATGCTGTTCGGCTTCCTGTGGGGGTTTCTGGGCCTGCTGCTGGCGGTGCCGCTGCTGGTCTGCGTCAAGAAGGTGCTCTCGCGCATCGACGGCATGGAGCCCTGGGCGCGACTGCTGGAATGATCCGTTGCAGCCCGTAACGCCGTACGGGCATTGCGTAGAATGACGCGCATGGATTTTTTCCCGATCCGGGCCGTCACCCTCGACCTCGATGACACCGTCTGGCCGTTCGCGCCGATCAGCGAGCGGATCGAGCAGGCGCTGGACAGCTGGTTCCGCACCCACAGCCCGCGCACGGCCGAACGCTTCTCCATCGCCGCCATGCGCGACCTGCGCCTGCGTGTGCACCAGCAGAACCCGCACCTGGCCCACGACATTTCCGCCCTGCGCCGGCTGAGCATCGAACAGGCCCTGCGCGAGAGCGGCGGCGACACGCGCCTGGTGGATGCGGCCTACGAGGCGTTCTTCGCTGCCCGCAACCAGGTGGAGTGCTATCCCGACAGCGTTGCCGCCCTGGAGCGCATCGCCGCGCGGGTGCCAATCGCCGCGCTGACCAACGGCAATGCCGACCTTGAACGGATCGGGCTGGCACAGCATTTCGCGTTCCAGCTGGGAGCGGTGGAACACGGCAAGGCAAAACCCTCGCCGTGCATTTTCCACGCCGCCTGCGACCGGCTGGGCTGCGAACGCGGCCAGGTGCTGCACGTGGGCGACCACATTGAAGCCGACGTGGCCGGCGCTGCGCGGGCCGGCCTGCGCAGCTGCTGGATCAACCGCGACGGCCGCAGCTGGCGGCACGACATCATCACCCCCGACCTGGAGTTCGACAGCCTGACCGGGCTGGCCGACTGGATCGACGCCGGATTCCAGGACGCACCTCACAGGAGCGCTTCCGAATGACCCTCCCCCCCGGGCTGATTTCCCCCGCCGCAGCCGCGTCGCCCCGACCGCTGCACCTGCTCGACCGGCAGTCGCTGCCCGCATGGCTGCAGCAGCAGCCCGCCACTGTCCGGCAGTGGCTCGAAGCGCACGCCTTCGATGCCGCGCCCGGCACCTGGCTGAGCCTGCCGGCGGAAGAGGGCCGCGCGCCCGGCGCGATCCTGGGCGTGGGCGAGCGCCACGATCCGTTCTCCTACGCACACGCGCCATTCGCCCTGCCGCCGGGCGACTGGCAGCCGGTGCAGGCGCCGGAAGGCGCCGCCCTTGAAGCCCTGGCACTCGGCTGGGCGCTGGGCAGCTACCGCTTCGACCGCTACAAGAAGGCTCCGCGCACCCCGGCGCAGCTGGCGCTGGACGCGGACGCCGACACCCTGGCGGTGATCGCCGCCTGCAACCGGGTGCGCGATCTGGTCAACACCCCGACCGAAGACATGGGCCCCGAGCAGCTTGAAGCGGTGG
>DXCY01000105.1 GCA_019115725.1 Candidatus Luteimonas excrementigallinarum | reverse complement strand
GCTATCACTGCCTACAGACCGCGTTCCGCCTGCTTGACTGGGGTGACACGGTGCACCTGCGCCTGCGCGATGACGGGGTGGTGTGCATGCACGGCGCCGCGCTTGAGGGCGTGCCCGACGAGGCCAACCTGCTGCTGCGCGCTGCGCGCCTGCTGCAGCAGGCCGGGGGCGCCAGCGGGCAGGGCGCTGATATTGCGGTGGACAAGCGCATTCCCATGGGCGGTGGCTTCGGCGGGGGCTCCTCCAACGCCGCCACCGTGCTGGTGGTGCTGAACCATCTGTGGCGGACCGGCCTGGATACGGCTGCGCTGGCCGCCCTGGGCCTGCAGCTGGGCGCGGACGTGCCCGTGTTCGTGCGCGGTCACAGCGCCTGGGCCGAAGGGGTGGGCGAGCAGCTGGCGCCGCTGGCGCTGCCTCCGGCCTGGTACCTGCTGGTGGATCCGGGGGTGCGGGTGGGCACCGCGGAACTGTTCCAGGTCCCTGAATTGACGCGCAATGCCCGGCCCGCGACAATAGCGGACTTTGTTTCGGGAGCTCCGCTCGGCAATGCGTTCGAGCCGGTGCTGCGCCGTCGCGAACCGGCCGTTGAATCCGTGTTCGCCGAACTGGCGCGCGTCGGGTCTGCACGCTTGACCGGGACGGGCAGCGGCTGTTTCGTCGAATTCGCATCCTGCGAGGCCGCCGAAGCGGCGCGCGCCGCACTGCCAGCCGGCCTCCGGGCCTGGGTGGCGCAAGGGTTGGCGCGGTCCACGCTGCACGAAGCACTTGAACATACGGTTGCACAGGGGCGTCGCCAAGAGGTCCAAGGCACCGGGTTTTGATCCCGGCATTCGCAGGTTCGAATCCTGCCGCCCCTGCCATTCCGGCTCCTTCCGTTACGGCCAGAACTCCAAATGCGCACACATCACATGAAGGAAGATCGCAACATCCTGATCTTCTCGGGCAATGCCAATCGGCCGCTGACCCAGGCCGTGTGCCGTCAGCTGGGTGCCCGCCAGGGCAAGGCGCTGGTGTCGAAATTCTCCGACGGCGAGGTGCAGGTCGAGATCGAGGAGAACGTGCGCCGGCAGGAAGTGTTCGTGCTGCAGTCCACCTGCGCACCCACTGCCGAACACCTCGTGGAGCTGACCGTGCTGGTGGATGCGCTCACCCGCGCCTCGGCGGCCAGCGTGACTGCGGTGATCCCGTACTTCGGCTACGCCCGCCAGGACCGTCGCCTGCGCTCGTCGCGGGTGCCGATCACTGCCAAGGTGGCGGCCAAGATCATCGGCGCGGTGGGCACCGCCCGGGTGCTGACGATCGACCTGCACGCCGACCAGATCCAGGGCTTTTTCGATATCCCGGTCGACAACGTCTACGCCTCGCCGCTGCTGCTGGCCGATATCTGGCGCGCGCACGGCACCGACAACATGGTGGTGGTCAGCCCTGACGTGGGCGGCGTGGTGCGCGCCCGGGCGATCGCCAAGCGCCTGGACGATGCCGACCTGGCCATCATCGACAAGCGCCGTCCGCGCGCCAACGTGGCCACGGTGATGAACATCATCGGCGACGTGCGCGGCAAGACCTGCGTGCTGGTGGACGACATTGTCGATACCGCCGGCACCCTGTGCGCCGCCGCTGCTGCGCTCAAGGAAAACGGCGCGCGCAAGGTGGTGGCCTACTGCACCCACCCGGTGCTGTCGGGCCCGGCGATCACCAACGTGGCCAACTCCCAGCTCGACGAGCTGGTGGTCACCGATACCATCCCGCTGTCGGAGGCCGCCGCGGCCTGCGACCGCATCCGCCAGCTCAGCGTGGCCGAGCTGCTGGGCGAGACCATCCGCCGCATCGCCTTTGGCGAGTCGGTCAGCTCGCTCTACGTGGACTGAAGCAATCCCAGGCTCTTCTGGTCGCGGAAGAGTCATCCAGGCTGCCGTGAGGCGGCCCAATCAACCAAGGTAGTCAGAAAACATGTCTATTTCACAGACCATCCAGGTCCAGCGCCGCGAGGACGAAGGGAAGGGTGCGAGCCGCCGCCTTCGCCGCAGCGGCCAGGTGCCGGCCATCGTCTACGGTGGCGATCTCGCCCCGGTCAGCATCCAGCTCAGCCACAACGACGTGCTGCTGGCCAGCGAGCACGAGTGGTTCTACTCGTCCATCCTGGACCTGAGCCTCAACGGCGACGTGCAGAAGGTGCTGCTGCGTGACCTGCAGCGCCACCCGTACAAGCAGCAGATCCTGCACCTGGACTTCCAGCGCGTCACCGCCGACGAGAAGCTGCGCACCTCGGTGCCGCTGAACTTCATCAACGAGGAAATCTCCCCGGCCGGCAAGCTGTCCGACGTGCTGGTCAGCCACGAGCTGCGTGAAGTCACGGTCGAGTGCCTGCCGGCGAACCTGCCGGGCTCGATCGACGTGGATCTGGCCGCGCTGACGCTGGGCGACACCCTCTACCTGTCGGACATCCAGCTGCCCGAGGGCGTGGAGATTCCGCAGCTGGCGCTGGGCAAGGACCACGACGATGCGATCGTGACCGCCCGTCCGGCCCGTGTCGAGGTCGAGGAAGAGTCGGCCGAGGGCGACGAGCAGTCGGCCGACGTGCCCGCCGCCAAGGTGTCCGACGACGCCGACAAGAAGGACGACTGATCGCGTCGCCTGCCGCGTCCGTAACGGGCGCGGCAGGCCCGCGCTGTCACGATGGCAGGATTGCGTCTTATCGTCGGGCTGGGCAATCCCGGCCCGGAATATGCACGGACCCGGCACAACGCCGGGTTCCGTTTCGTGGACACGCTCGCCGAGCGTGCCGGTGAAGGTTTCCGCCTCGACGCCAAGCTGTTTGGCGAGACCGCGCAGGTCCAGGTGGGTGGGGAAACGGTGCGGCTGCTGCGGCCGGCCACCTTCATGAACCTGTCCGGCAAGTCCGTGCTTGCCGCGCTGCAGTTCTGGAAGATCGATCCCGAGCAGGCGCTGCTGGCGCACGACGAGCTGGATCTTCCCGCGGGCATCGCCCGCTTGAAATTCGACGGCGGCCACGGCGGCCAGAACGGGCTGCGTGACACCATGCGCCTGCTGGGCCACGGCCGTTTTCATCGCCTGCGGATCGGCATCGGCCATCCGGGGCATCGCGACAAGGTCACCCCGTGGGTGCTGGGGCGTCCCTCTGCGGACGACGACATCCTGATCGGGCGGGCGATCGACGACGCCCTGGATGCGCTGCCACTGGCTGCGCAGGGCAATTTCATGGATGCCATGACCCGGCTCCATACACGTACGGACTAGGAACTCATGGGCATCAAATGCGGCATCGTCGGCCTGCCGAACGTCGGCAAGTCGACCCTGTTCAATGCGTTGACCAAGGCGGGCATCGCCGCGGCCAACTTCCCCTTCTGCACCATCGAGCCCAACGTGGGCGTGGTGCCGGTGCCGGATCCGCGCCTGCAGCAGCTGGCGGAGATCATCAACCCGCAGAAGGTGCTGCCGACGGTGATCGAGTTCGTCGACATCGCCGGCCTGGTGGCGGGCGCGTCCAGCGGCGAGGGGCTTGGCAACAAGTTCCTGGCCCACATCCGCGAGGTGGATGCGATCGCCCATGTGGTGCGCTGCTTCGAGCACGGCGATATCGTTCACGTGGCCGGCAAGGTGGATCCGATCTCGGATATCGACACCATCGACACCGAGCTGGCGCTGGCCGACCTGGAATCGGTCGAGCGGGCGCGGCAGCGGGCCGAGCGGGCCGCCAAGGGCGGTGACAAGGACGCCGTCGCACGCATGCCGGTGCTCGAGAAGCTCTACAAGGGCCTCTCTGACGGCACCCCGGCGCGGGCGCTGGGTCTGGATGCCGAGGAGCGCGAGCTGGTGCGCGATCTGTTCCTGCTGACCCTCAAGCCGGTCATGTACGTGCTCAACGTGCTCGAAGACGGGTTCATCGATAACCCGCACGTGGAGGCCGTGCGCGCCCGTGCCGAGGCCGAGGGCGCCGAAGTGGTGCCGGTGTCAGCGGTAATCGAGGAAGAGCTGGCGCAGCTGGACGATGCCGACCGGGGTGAGTTCCTGGCCGACCTGGGGCTGGAGGAGCCGGGCCTGAACAGGGTCATCCGCGCCGCCTACCAGCTGCTCGGCCTGCAGACCTACTTCACCGCCGGGGTGAAGGAAGTGCGCGCCTGGACAGTGAAGGGTGGGGCCACCGCACCGCAGGCGGCCGGGGTGATCCATACCGACTTCGAGAAGGGCTTCATCCGCGCCGA
>DXCY01000002.1 GCA_019115725.1 Candidatus Luteimonas excrementigallinarum | reverse complement strand
GCCGGCCACATCGGCGGTCGCCATGGTTTCAGCCAGCAGGCGGCCTACCGGCCAGACCAGACCGAACAGACTCCACTGCGCGGAGGAAATCCCCAGCCGGTCGCCGTGTCCATCCGGATCCGAGAACTGCTGGTTATCGCTCAATACGCGCAGCAGATAGGTGTGGTCGCCAATAGGGACCTCGAGAATCCTGGTGTCGTAACCGGGCACGTGCGCTTCCATGAGAGGGCCAAGTGCCCGCCTCATGGCAGCACTGCGTGGAGATGTCGGTATTTTGATGGCCCGTTCGCAACATTTTGCGTGATTTTGCGGGCATGTCCGCCTGCGGGGCGACCTGTGGCCGGACGCTGGCTACTGCGGAGAGCCGGTGGGGGCGTCCTCGGACCGGGCTGCGTCGCGGCCCTGTTTCTTTGCAGCCTTGGCTTCCTTTTTCTTCTTCTTGGCCAGTTCGCGCTGGCGCTTTTCGAATGAGTAATTTGGTTTGGCCAATGATGGTCCCGGGTTTGAATGTGCCCTCATTGTAGCGGGCGGCTCCAGGGCGTCCGGCGTGGCCGGTTTTGGTACGCTTCCGTTCTTCACTGCACAGGGGTCATTCGCCGGTGTCATTGCTCATTTGGCTGCGGGTGGCCCTGGTGCTGTCGGCAGTTGTTCTCAATACCCTGCTGCACGCGCTGCCGCTGTTCGCAGTGGCCCTGCTGAAGGCCGTACTTCCGGGCAAGGGCCTGAAGCGGATGTGCAACTGGGCGCTGGCCGGGCTGGCCGAGAGCTGGATCGGGGTCAACAACCTCATGCTGGGCTGGTTCACGCCCACCCGCTTCCAGGTGCAGCTTCCGCCGGGGCTCAAGGCCGATGGCCACTATCTGGTGCTGGCCAATCACCAGAGCTGGGTGGACATCCTGGTGCTGCAGAAGGTGTTCAACCGGCGCATCCCGTTCCTGCGCTTCTTCCTCAAGCGGCAGCTGTTCTGGGTGCCGGTGCTGGGGCTCGCCTGGTGGGCGCTGGATTTCCCGTTCATGGGCCGCTACACCCATCGCCAGGTGGCGCGCAATCCGGAACTGGCAAGGCGTGATACCGAGGCGGTGCGGGTCGCCTGCGCCAAGTTCCGCGATATCCCGGTGGCGATGATGAATTTCGTCGAAGGCACGCGCTTCACCCCGGAAAAACACGCGCGGCAGGAGGCTCCGTACCGGCATCTGCTGAAGCCGAGGTCGGGCGGGGTGGCATTCGTGATCGATGCGATGGGCGACGGGCTGCACGCGATCCTGGATATTTCCATCGCCTATCCGGCCGGGCGGCCGACGATGGTCGATCTGATGGCCGGCAGGGTGCCGGAGGTACGCGTGCTGGTCCGGGAACGGCCGATCCCCGCGGCCCTGACGGCCGGAAACTACCAGCAGGATCGTGAATTCCGCGCCCGTTTCCAGCAGTGGCTCAATGGCCTGTGGCAGGAAAAAGACGCCGACATGGAGCGCCTGCTGGCGGACCGCCAGGCACAGTGACAGACGGGCGGGAAGGCCGTGCGCTCAGCCGCCGACCGGGCGGCCGTGGCGATCAACGATGAAACGCGCCCGCCGGTCGCCGTGGTAGAACGTGGCGCGGTAGAGCCCTTCGTCTTCGCCGGTGCCGCGCTCGCACAGCACCTTGATCTTGCGTACGTCCATGAGCTGGCGGAACTCGTCCACCTCAAGGCCGAGTTCACCCGCCACCATGGCGCCACTGATTTCAATCGCGGGATTGGACATTGCTCCGGGGGATTGCTGGAGGAGTTCCAGTGTGCCGCCACCTGGGCGCGCCGGCTCTGATCTGGATCAGGTGGCGGGCAGGGGGCTGGTTGACCCAGGTCAGGGCAGCGACGGGGCCGTGGCGCGAGGATGGGGGCTCGATGCGGCACCCGGAGAGGGCTGCCGCGGAGCGGACAACAGCGAGGGCCCCATGGAATTCCATATCACCCGTGACCCGGCCATGCCCGGGATGGACCTGATCGAGGCAGCGCTGCAGGATCTGGATCCGGCGGCGATGGTGGACATGGATACGTCCGGTGAGGTGCTGCGCGTGGCGACCTGGATCGAGGCGGCGCAGCTGGTGGAAGTATTGAACCGGGCCGGCTGGCCGCTGCGGCCCGGTCGTGTCATCCAGCAGCCTTCCGTCTGTTGCGGAGGCTGCGGAGGCTGACTCAGGCCCGCTTCTTGGCGGCCTTGGTCGCCTTCTTGGTGGTGGTACGCGCGGTCTTGGAGGCGGAGCGCATCGGGCTGGTGTTCTTGAACTGGGTGGTGGTGCCCAGGACCTCGATCTTGCCCCCGCCCTTGCGGAAGGCGGCGAGGTCGGCGGCGATGCTCTCGCTGGTCAGCGATGTCCCACGATCATTCTTCTTGGCAGAGCTGCGCGAACGGCTGCGGGCGGCGGCGGGCTGGCGGGTCTGGGGCTTGGCATTTGTGGACATTGCGTCTCCTGTCGGAACATGCGCGAACGCATGATTCGGTGAAGGCCGGCTGGCGCCATGCGCGTTGCGTGCGCAGCGTTCCGCTATCGCAGGGGTGCGGCAGCGGGGCCGGTGATGCTGGTCAGCCGTCCGGGAAAACCCACCGGACGACGGGGCGTGACTGGACGGGGAATCCTTCCCGCCGAATCCAGCCCGTTATTGTAGCATTTTTCGCCAGAATATGTTTGATCCTGCGGCAAAATGCCTCGAACACGCGCGTATCTTCCGCTGTTCGTCCCGCCGGAGGCCGTGCGCCGGGCAGGCGGGCATGCAACGATCAACCGTCGCCCGCCGTACCCCCAGCCATGGACGACTCGCAGCGTGTGGATATTGCCGAGGAAGCACGCCTGGTGCGCCGCGCGCGCTGGGGCGATCGCCGGGCTTTTGAAACCCTGTATCACCGCCATGCCGCGGCCATCCATGCGCTGGCGCTGCGGCTGACCGGGAGCGCGGCGGCGGCGGAAGATGTCACCCAGGACACCTTCATGCAGCTGCTCCGGTTCATGGACCGGATGGCGCCGGACCGGCCGTTGCGGCCCTGGCTGAAGCGGGTGGCGGCCAACGCGGCCATCGATCGGCTGCGGCGGGAGCGGCGTTTCGTGGCGCTGGACGAAGTGCGTGCCGTGGCGCCGGAAACGGACACCGGCGATGCGGCGGACGATGCCTCGCTGGGATTGCTGCAACGCTTTCCCCCGCTGGTCCGTACCGTAGTGTGGCTGCAGGTGGTGGAAGGCTGGACCCACCGCGAGCTGGCCAGCCGCTTCGGGCGCAGCGAAAGCTGGTCGAAATCAATTGTCGCCCGGACTCTGGCGCGGATGCGGGACATGATCGAGGTGGATGAGTGATGGATGACAGCGGCCGGCAGGTGAAGGCGTATCTGGCAGGGCTGCAAGCGCCGCCCCTGCCCGACGGACTGTGGCAGCGGGTGGAAGCGGCCCGGCGACGGCGGATGGCCGCCCGTCTTGGCGTGGCCGCGTCCTGCGCCGGGGCGGTGGGGGTGCTGGCCTTGGTGCTGTTCCAGGCCAGCGTCCTGCCGGGGCACCAGGCAGCGCCTCCCGCGCGCGTCGCCGAAGCCGCGCCGGCTGCCGCGCCAGCCGCTGCCGCGGAAGAAAATATCCACCGCTCCGTTCAGGCCATCGACCGCGCTCTGCAGGTGGCCTACGACCGCCAGGCGACTGATGACGAGGTGGCGCCGCTGTGGCAGGCGCGCAAGGAACTGTTGTCCAGCATCGCGGCGACCGGAAAGACAGCAGGTCAACAAGGCTAGGAGATGACCATGAAAACCATTGCAGGCTCGATGTTCCTCACTGTGCTGGCGTCCCTGTACGCATCGCCCGGACATGCCGCACCGGCGTTGCCGGCGTCGGCGGTCATTGCCGTGCCCGCGGTGGGCTCCACTGCCCATGCCGACCTGGGCATCGTGGTGGACGGCCGCCGGACCGGGGAGCAAGGCGTACAGGTGCTGGCGGTATCGCCTGGAAGCGCGGGCGAACGGATGGGATTGAAGGCGGGAGACCGGCTGCTGTCGATCAACGGCCGTCCGTTGACCGGCGTGCTCGCGCCCAACGCGCTGATCGGCGAAATGCTGGCGGCAGGCGGGGCAATCCAGGTGGAACTGGAGCGTGATGGGGCGCGCATGTCGCTGTCGGGCGCAGCGGACCAGGGCCCCGGCATGACCGTGCAGCCTGCAGCCCGGGGCTGCGGCTATGTCAGTACGTTGGGGGCGCCACCGCGGGTGAGCCGGAACATCTTCCGGGCCGAAATCACCCAGATCAACGGTCGCAGCACGCCCCTGACCCCGCAGAACAGGCATGAACTGCCGGTGGGGCGCCAGGTGCTGGTGGTGCGGGAGGAAATCGACCGGCACCGGATCAACCAGGCGCAGCTGCTGCGTATCGAGCGCATGCAGCATCGGGAGGGGCACCGCGCCTACAAAACGCTGGTGGTCGACGTAGCGCCGGATACCCGTTATTCCATCGGGGCCGAGCTGCTGCCCGATCGGATGGATACGGACAGTATCCGGGCCAATGACTGGTGGCGGCCGGTGGTGTGGGAGTCGCGGCAGGAGGCCTGCCGCTGAACCGGCGGCGCTTCTCGCGCTGTTTCCCGGGCGGGGCAGCGGGTATTCTTGGCGGCTGCCGTCCTGCGGGGTCCGCGGGGCGGTCCAGTTATCCACTCGGAGAATCCGCTTTGAAGAAGACCCTGCTGTTTGCCGCCACCACCCTGGCGCTGTCGCTGGCCGCGCCGGTTGCTGCACATGATGCGCACGCCTGCCTGGACGATACCTGCCACGTACAAAGCCTGCTCCTGGACGCTGCCGACCAGGGTTCGGCCGACGCCTCCCAGGCGATCGCCGCGCCGCGCATGGGCACCTGGGGCATCGATACCGATGGCATGGATACCAGCGTGTCGCCGGGAGAGGACTTCTTCGCCTACGTGAGCGGCAAGTGGGCGGAAAACACGGAAATTCCTTCCGACCGCTCCAGCTACGGCTCCTTCCTGGCCCTGCGTGACCTGTCCGAGTCGCGCGTGCACAAGCTGGTGGAAAGCTACCAGCTGGGTGATCCGGCGACCGACGGCGACGCGGCCAAGATCGCCGCCCTGTACCACGGGTTCATGGACGAGCAGGCCATCGAGGCGCTGGGCGCCCAGCCGCTGCAGCCGTACCTGGACGCGATCCGCAATGTGTCCGACAAGGAAGAGATCGCGCACCTGATGGGCGCGCAGAACGGCGGCTTCACCCGCAGCTTCTTCAGCGTAGGCGTCTCCGACGACCAGCTGAACCCCGATTACTACACCCTGTACATGAGCCAGTCCGGCCTGGGCCTGGGCGATCGCGAGATGTACCTGCGCGACAACTTCGCGCCGCAGCGCGAGCGCTACGTGGCCTACATCGTCGAACTGCTGGAACTGGCCGGCTGGGACAACCCGCAGGCAGCCGCGGACGCCATCATGCAGATGGAAACCCGCATCGCCGAGGCCCACTGGACCCGCGCCGAGAGCCGTGACCGCGACAAGACCTACAATCCGGTGGCACTGGGTGATTTCGACGCCCAGGCGCCGGGCTTCCCGTGGGAGCGTTTCTTCCTCGCCGCCGGCGTCAGCCATGCGCCGCAGGCCG
>DXCY01000104.1 GCA_019115725.1 Candidatus Luteimonas excrementigallinarum | reverse complement strand
AGACCCGGCCCGCCAACGTGAAGCGAGCGCTCCTCGACGACTGCGCGCACGCCGCGTCCCGGCATGGACTCGAAGTCCTGCGACATCGGAACGTCGATGCCATGTTCCTTGGCGCTGGTCATCAGCGCCTGCGCGATCGGATGTTCAGCGTCGCGCTGGACCGACGCGGCCACGCGAAGCACCTCGTCGTCGGTGAGTCCATCGGCGGCAGTGGTCTTCACGACGCGGTGCGAACCGAGCGTGAGCGTGCCTGTCTTGTCGAACACGACCGTGTTCAGCAAACGGGCCTCTTCCAGGCCGCGTCGATCGCGCACGAGCAGGCCGTTCCGTGCGCCAATCGTGGTCGAGATGGCGGTCACCAGCGGGATGGCCAAACCCAGCGCATGGGGACAGGCGATCACGAGCACGGTCACTACGCGCTCGATCGTGAAGCTCCACGGTCGACCGAGGAGTGGCCAGACAATGGCGGTAACCGCGGCGGAGACGATGGCGATGATCGTGAGGTAGAACGCCGCCCGGTCCGCCAGGGCCTGGGCGCGCGAGCGCGACGTCTGGGCCTGCTCGACGAGCCGCATGATACCCGCGAGCGCGGTCTCGTCGCCGGTTCCCGTCACCTCGACACGCAACGAGCCCTGTCCGTTGACGGTGCCGGCGATCACCCGGTCGCCCGTCGACTTGTCCATCGGCTTGGACTCGCCGGTGATCATCGCTTCGTTGACGGCGCTGGTCCCTTCCTTCACGACGCCGTCGGCGGGAATGCTCGCGCCGGGCCTGATGAGCAGCAGGTCGCCGCGCTTCAGTTCCGCGACAGGGACTTCCTTCGCGGTACCGGCCTCATCCAACCGCACCGCCATATCAGGCAGCAGCTTCGCGAGTTCCTTGAGAGCGCCCTGTGCCTGGTTGATCGAACGCATCTCGATCCAGTGGCCGAGCAACATGATCGCCACCAGCGTCGCCAGCTCCCACCACAGGTCCAAGCCCTCGACAACGCCGAGCGTGACCAACGCGCTGTAAAGGAAGGCGACGGTGATCGCAAGCGAGATCAGCGTCATCATGCCCGGCAGGCGATTTCTCAGCTCGTGGTATCCGCCGCGGAGGAACGGCGAGCCGCCGTAGAAGTACACGATCGTGCCGAACACCGCCGGGATGTACGCCGACCCCGGGAACTGTGGTGCGGTGTAGTCGAACCAATGCTGGATCATCCCGCTCCAGATCAGAGTGGGGATGGTCAGCAGCAGCGTGAGCCAGAACTTGTCGCGGAAGCTCGCCACGCTGTGGCCGGCATGCTTGTCGTGCCCGGCATGGACGTCACCTTCAGCACCCGTGCGGGGATGCGGCGGTTGCTCGCCGTGCGCCTGATGATCTTGATGATGATGATTGTGTTGCGTCATGGGTCTGCCTTCCTGGATGCACTGATGCGCCGGGCACCAGCGGGGAGATAGATCAGTGTTCTGTTACAAGTGTCCCGATCTGGCGATGGCCATCACCAGCCGCAGTGAGAGCAATCCCGCAGCAGCGAAAGCCACCATAGCCAGGAAAGGCATGTGACCGAACACTTGCGGGCCGTCGGAATGCAGGCTCAACAGCGCACCGCTTACGTACAGGCCCAAGGTGACCAGGGCCACCGCCAGCCGGTTGCCCGTGCGCGCGATTGCCTCCTGCGTGGAACTCAGGCCATGGTGGTGTACGGAGAAGGCGGGTCGTCCGTCGCTCAGTTGCGCCTGCCGCAACAGGTCGGTGGCGATCTGTGGCAGTTGGCGCGCAGTGCGGGCCAGCCGCATGGCAAGCGGCCTGTTGCCGCTGGGGCGGCTGGCTTCGGCAATGTCGGCGATCGCGGCCGCCTGCGCGGACAGCGTCCCCAGCAGGTCCAGATCCGGATCCAGCGCCCGCAGCGTGTTCTCGACCAGGAACAGCGTCCGGATCAGGGACAGCAGGTGGGCCGGAAGCCGGAAGCCAGCGCCCTGCCCAATGCGTGCCACGCGCCAGATTGCCTCGGCAATGGACCACTGCGCCAGCGGACGGCTGGCCATCTCGGCCAGGATCAGGTGGATCTCGCGCACATGCGAGCGGCGGTCGACCTGCGGCGGGAAGAAGCCCATGGCGATCGCTGCATCCAGCACGCCCTCGGCGTCATCGGCCGCAATGGCCTCGACCATGCCGCCGAGCGCGAGCCGGGATGCAGGGTCGAGCACGCCGATCGAGCCAAAGTCATGCAGGCACAGGCGACCGTCGTCAAAGAAGAACAGGTTTCCCGGGTGCGGATCGGCATGGAATACGCCGGCGCCGAAGAGCTGATGCACGTAGGCATCGAGCAACGCGCTCGCCAGTGCGGGAGCCGCCGCCGTTCCATAAGCGGCTTCCAGGCGGGTGCCGTGGCTACGATCCTGGACCAGCACGTCGCGGGTGGCGTAGGGCTCAACGACATGTGGCTGTGTGATGCCGGGCAGGGCATCGAGCACCTTCGCCATGCGGCGCATGTTCTGCGCCTCGTGACGCATGTCGATTTCATCGCGCAGGAATGCGCCCAGCTCGTCCACCAGTTCGAGGGGGCGGTGTCGCTTCAGAGGCGGCCAGATCCACTGGGCTACGCGCAGCGTGCGTCGAAGCAGCCGCAGGTCAGCCTGCACTTGAGCGTGGATGCCGGGCCGGGTGACCTTGACGACCACGTCGCGACCGTCATGCATGCGTGCCGGATGGATCTGAGCCACCGACGCGGCGGCCAGCGGATGGTCATCGAAGCTGGCGAAAAGCTCTTCGACGGAGGCGCCGAACGCCTGCTCGACCATGTGTCTGGCCTGGTCCGCAGGAAATGCCGGCACGTCGCTGTGCAACCGCGACAATGCCTCGCGATAGGGCGCCGGCAGCAGGTCCCAGCGCAGGCTCAAACCCTGGCCCAGCTTGACGAAGGTGGTACCCAGCCCCACCAGGGTGGCGCTGACGTACGCGGGAAGCCGTTCGGGTCTGCGTCGGCGCAGGCGCAACACCGCGACCCCGAGAGTCAGTCCGGCCCAGGCGATCTGGCCTCCGCGGCGCACCGTGCCCGCCATCAGCGCGAGGTCCTGGCCGGCCGGCTCACGATGCCGGCCCCGCTTCCGCGCGCAGGATGGCGGTCGGATCGCCGCGACCATCCACGGCCGCCAGCTCCGCTTCGGACAGCAGGTTGTCGCGGGACTCGCCGAGGACGCCCGCAGCCGCGTCAACCACGTGCGCCCAGGTGCTGCGGTTGGCGAACAGCAGGCCCGGCACGTCCAGTGTGCCGCCCCGGTTGACGAAGCCCAGCGCCGCGGTGGTGGTGGGGCCGGTGTCGAGTCGGCGCAGCGCACCGAGGAAGGGCTCCGGACGGGTGTGGGTAACGAATACGCGCGGCCGGCCCACCGGAAACAGCGCTTGGACCGCACTGTCGGAGTGCACGTACCTTGCCTCCTCCGGATCGCGCGGGGCGCGAAATCGGCCGGGTTCGGCGAGATAGACGATCGCGGCCGACATTCCGCGTGCGGCCAGACGCGCCTGTGCGCGGCGCACTTCCTGCAGCTGGTACGCGCCGGTGGCCACCAGCAGGATCGCCGCCGTCTCCGGATCGCCGGCGAGGCATGTTGCGCCGGTCTCGGCCAGTGCCTGGGCCTGCTGCGGGGTCAGCTCATGAGGCACCGGACGCTTGGGAACGACCAGTGTGGTGACCGTGCCCCGTTGCGCGTAGGCGCGGGCGAGGGCGGCGGCAGCGCCATTGGCGTCCGGCGGGAACACCACGCGCGAAATGTCGGCCATTTCGCCCATGAGTGCCTCGGCCATGGTCGGATCCTGGTGGGACTGTTCGTTCTTCGCGTTCTCCCACGTGTGCGAGGTCAGCACCAGGGGCACGCCCAGCCAGCCGGGTGGGCGCCCGGCCTGGGCCTGGTGGCGGGCGAAGATCAGTTCCTGACGTACGGCGCCGAGCATCTTCGGCGCAAACGCCTCGTAGGTGACCACCAGGTTTAGCCCGCCCTTGTTGCCGAGCGCGGCGCAAACCACGGCTTCTTCGTTGAGTGCAGTGATGACCGCGCCGGTTGGCGACTCGGCGACACCCGGCTCGGGCTCGTGCACCCGGTGCTTCATCGCGTCCAGGGTCCGGTCGAGCTTGTTGCTGCGCAGCTCATCGGGATTGCCCACGCGCACCCGCAGTCCCGGGTTCGCCTCGGCGATGGCAACGAACTGCTCGTCGAGTGCGGTCATTGGCGAGCTCTCACCGACGACGCCGCGATCGGTGATCGCTGGGACGTGCGGCGGGTCTACCTGACGATCTGCCAGCGCATGGTCGCGCTCGCGAACCCGCTTCTGGAGGTCGTGGGTGTTAAGTGCGGCAATGGCTTCATCGAGCTCGGACGCCGCCACGAATAACCCCGCGGCACCTTTATTGAAGAGCGCGCGTGCCTCGGCGTCGTTGGCCGGATTCCCGGGCAGCGGCAGATTGTGCGAGGCGTTGGTCCCGGCACCGGGGAAACCGAAGCCCTTTACGGTCTCGGCGATGCCATAGGGCAGCTTCACGTGGCTATCGGGGACGGCCGCGCCCGCCAGCAGCCGCGATTCCATCACGTGAATGCCCCAGGCGATGCTGGCAGGATCACGTCCGTCCAGCGCGATTGGATCAAAGCCGTTCAAGCGCAAGTGGTGGTCCAGCCAACGCTCGCCACCCTGCTGGGTGATCTGGCTGCGCTGCTCGATGCGGCGTCCGTTGAGGATGATGATCGGGCTGACCAGGCCGCTGTCCTCGGCACGCCACCAGCGCGGTGCCCAGTCACTGCCACGCTGTTCCTCGAACGCACCGTCGCTGAGAAACGCCACCAGACGTTCGTCCTTCAGCGGTGCATGCACGTATTGCAGTTCGGCAAACCCGAGATAGCCGCCCTCCATGACGCCGCCGGCGGTATGCGCATTGACGTGAGAACCCAGGGGCGACGCCGGCGTTCC
The DNA here is from genome assembly GCA_019115725.1 of Candidatus Luteimonas excrementigallinarum. Classification (GTDB taxonomy): domain Bacteria; phylum Pseudomonadota; class Gammaproteobacteria; order Xanthomonadales; family Xanthomonadaceae; genus Luteimonas; species Luteimonas excrementigallinarum. Next base: position 11,705 of record DXCY01000104.1, on the reverse strand, counting down.
GTCCGGATTGAGGGTGTAGGCGTAGAAGTCGCTCACGAACCGGCTCAACCCCGCGTCGGAGCGGTCGTAGCGTTCGGCGTGCCGGTCGGTCATGTTGCCCACCAGCACGTTGAGCGCGTCGATAGCGGCCACGCAATGCCCCTGGCCCATCATCCAGGCGCGGGTAACTCCATCCAGGGAATCCATCAGCAGGTAGCCGGCGTAGGCGGGCACCATGTTGAGGGATCCGCCGGTGTGGCCCTCGGGCGTGGTCTTGAAATCATCGATTCCGAGGGCGGTTCCGTCGGTAAGGACGCGCCGGCTGTAGGTCATGTGGGCGACAAGCCACATGCCGGCGCTGGTAACGCGGTCGCCTGCGGCGAGCCGCTTCCAGGCGGTGTCGGCATCGGACACGCGGCCCAGGGCCACCAGCTCGTTCACCATCTGACGGACCCGGAGCTGGGTCAGCGGGTCATGCCGGATCACGCCGTAACCGGCAGCCCAGTGGGCGAATGCGGGGTCGGCCTGACGGTGGGCGTCGGCGAGTTCAAGGATCCGCTGGCGTTCGGCGGCCGACAGCTGGTCGGCGGTGCAGCAATTGAGATGCAGGTTCATGGGTCCTCCAGGGAGTCGGTCGAAGCGTCCTCAGGTCGAGGCCGCGGCGGCAAGGTCGGCGTCACGCGCACGCGGGTGTGGCCGAGGATCTGCCTGATCACCGTGCATCCTCCAGTCCGACCCGTTCCAGGTGCTCCGGCACGCACGCGCGCCAGCCGAGTTCGCGTTGCACGCGCCCGCGCAGCGTGTCGGCTGCATCAGGCTCGCCATGGGTGAGATACACGACGCGCGGCGCGGACGGCGCGGTACGCATCCAGTCCAGCAGCTCACCGGCGTCGGCGTGGCCAGAGAAGCCCTCCAACTGCACGACTTCGGCGCGGATGGGAACCTCGCGGCCGAACATGCGCAATGTGCGCTTGCCTGCCGCCAGCGCGGCACCGCGTGTTCCGCCAGCCTGGTAGCCTGCGAGCAGGATGGCGTTGCGGTCATCGGGGCCGAACGCCTCGATGTGGTGCAGTACCCGACCGCCGGTGATCATGCCGCTGGCCGAGATGATGATCATGGGACCGCGCTGGCGGTTGAGTGCCTTCGACTCTTCAACCGTGTTGACGAAGGTCGCCAGGTCGAACATCCGCTCGCAGTCCTCGTCGGACACATGGTGTTCGGAGTGGTGGGCGTGGTAGTGCCGGGTGGCGTTGATGGCCATCGGGCTGTTGAGGTAAACCGGGACGCGAGGTATCTCCCCGCGCTCACGCAGACGTGCGATATGAAGCATGAGGCCCTGGGCACGACCAATGGCAAATGCGGGGATGACGATCACCCCCCCACGGGCGGCGACACGGCGGATGATCGGGGCCAGCTCCGCCTCCTGATCGACTGGAACGTGCTCGCGATTGCCATACGTGGATTCGCACACCAGTACGTCGCAGGCGGGCAACGGGGCAGGGGGGTTCATCAGGGACTCCTGCTGGCGCCCCAGGTCACCACTAAAGTGCACGCGCTGGCTCTGGACGTCCAAGCTGACGTGGGCGGCACCCAGGATGTGGCCCGCGGGATGGAACTGCACCGTGAAGCCCGGAGCCACCTCGACTTTGCTCTGGTAATCGTGCCCTCGGAGTTGCTTCAGGCTGTGTCGCGCATCGGCCTCCGTGTAAAGCGGGCGAGGATCTTTGTGCCGGGAATATCCTTTACGCGCTGCGTACTTGGCTTCTTCCTCCTGCAGATACCCGCTGTCGGGCAACAACAGCCCGCACAGCGCGACGCTCCCGTGGGTGCAGTGGATCCGCCCACGAAATCCTTGCTTTACCAAGGCGGGCAGATATCCCGAATGATCCAGGTGGGCGTGGGTGAGGACTACCGCGTCGATCGAAGCCGGGTCCACGGGAAAGGGCGCCCGGTTGCGCTCGCGCAGCTGCTTGTAGCCCTGGAACAGCCCGCAGTCCACGAGCACACGCTGGCCATTGGCCTCGATCAAGTAGCGCGAGCCGGTCACCGTGCCGGCGGCACCCAGGAACTGCAGGGTGGGGCGGGAAGGAATGGACATGGGGAACTCCAGTTCAAAAAGGGATGCACGCGAGCAGCACCAAAGGTCGGCGAACCGGCCACGATGCGGTCACGGCCGGACCAACTCCACTGTGTCGTTCACCCGCGGGGTTCCCGAGAGGATCTCCGCCGCGGCGTAGTGGGTATCAAACAACTCGACGATGCGGACCTGCCCAACCGCCTCACGCCGGTAACGAACCCTGCCCGTTCGGGAGCGACGTATCTGTCGCACGTGGCGTACTACGTCCAGGACCTGTCCAACCTGGGCCCCGTCGGCCCGTCCGACACACACCACCAGTGATTCGTCCTGCTGCTCCAGTACTTGGCCCCGCATCCAGATGCTATGGCGAAAGCCGCCATCGTTCGCCCAAGACACGCCGGGCGCCACGAGCGCCATCGCGAGAGCGAGGACAAGCGCAATCCAGCGGAAATTGGTGGGCGGGGCGATTTGGCGGAGGGCAGAGATTTGCGCGTTCATTGAGTTTCCCCTCGTGAAAAAGGCAGTCACGTTCTTCTCCTGCGCAGTTGCCGCTGTTTGATCAACGAATACAGCGCCGGGATCACAGCGAGCGTCAGGATGCTTGAGGACACCATGCCCCCGACCATGGGCGCAGCGATCGGACGCATGACTTCCGAGCCGGCACCGGAGCTCCACATGATTGGGAGGAGACCAGCCATGATGGCGATCACGGTCATCATCTTCGGGCGCACCCGGTCGACGGCGCCTTCGACAATGGCCTCGCGCAGGTCATTGGCGTCCAGAAAACGTCCTTGCTCGTGGCGTTGCGCGGCACGTGCCTCCAGCGCCTGGTCCAGGTAGATGAGCATCACCACGCCGGTTTCCGCGGCCACGCCCGCCAGCGCAATGAACCCGACGATCACTGCCACGCTGACGTTGTACCCAAGCGCCCACATCAGCCAGATCCCGCCGACCAGCGCGAACGGGACGGACAGCATTACGATCAGCGATTCGGTCGCGCGGCGGAAGTTGAGGTAGAGCAGCAGGAAGATCAGGGCGAGGGTGACCGGGATGACGACGCGCATCTTTTCCGCTGCACGCTCCATGTACTCGTACTGCCCGCTCCAGGTGATGAAGTAGCCGGGAGGGAATTCCACATGCTCGGCCACGGCTTCCTGGGCCGCCTGGACATAACTTCCCAGGTCGCTTTCCCGGGTGTCCAGATAGATGTAGGTGGCAAGCATCGCGTTTTCGGTGCGGATGCTGGGGGCGCCGGTCCGCGCCTCAATGTGCGTCAGTTCCCCCAGAGGCACCTGGGCACCCGATGGCGTGTGCACGAGGACCTGCGTGCCGATCCGGTAAGGATCGTCGCGCAGCTCGCGTGGATAGCGCACCACGGCGTTGAACCGCTGCCGCCCCTGGATCATGGTGGTCACCACTTCGCCCCCCAGGGCAGCGGCAATCACATCCTGCAGCTCTCCCTGGGTGACGCCGTATTGCGCTAGTGCGAGCGGGTCTGGGGTGATGTCCAGGTAGTAGGCGCCGGTGAGTCGCTCGGCAAACGCACTTGTGGTTCCAGGCACTTGGCTGACCACGCCCTCGATCTCTGTGGCCAGGGCGTCAAGTTGCTCCAGGTTGTCACCGAACACCTTGATGCCCACCGGTGTGCGGATGCCTGTGGCCAGCATGTCGGTGCGAGCCTTGATCGGCATGGTCCAGGAATTGGCGATGCCCGGAAAATCCAGTGCCGCATCCATTTCCGCAATCAGCTTGTCGACGTCCATCCCGTCACGCCACTCGTCCTCCGGCTTGAGGTTGATGACGGTTTCGAACATCTCCATCGGCGCAGGATCGGTCGCTGTCAGTGCACGACCTGCCTTTCCAAACACGGACTCGACCTCGGGAAAGCTCTTGATGATCCGGTCCTGTTGCTGCAACAGCTCCGCCGCCTTGGTGACGGACATGCCGGGAAGCGACGTGGGCATGTACAGCAGCGTCCCCTCGTTCAAGGTGGGCATGAACTCGCTGCCAAGCCGGGACGCGGGCCACAGGCTGATGGCCAGGGCCAGCACGGCAACGGCGATCGTCGCCACGCGATGGCGCAACACCACGTTGATCACGGGCCGATAGGCCGCGACCAGGAAGCGATTCATCGGGTTCTTCTGCTCGGGAACAATCTTGCCCCGAACGAACAGCAGCATCAGCACCGGAACCAGGGTGACGGAGAGCAGGGCGCCCCCGGCCATCGCAAACGTCTTTGTGAATGCCAACGGCTTGAACAGCCGTCCCTCCTGCGCTTCCAGGGCGAACACCGGCAGGAACGACACGGTGATGATCATCAGGCTGAAGAACAATGCGGGTCCGACCTCTCGGCAGGCGTCGATGATCAGCTCTGTCCGGCTGCGGGATCCGTCGCTGCGTTCGATGTGCTTGTGCGCGTTTTCGATCATCACGATTGCCGCGTCCACCATGGCGCCAATAGAAATGGCGATGCCGCCCAAGCTCATGATGTTGGAGTTCATACCCAAGGCGCGCATGGCGATAAACGCGATCAGCACGCCTACGGGCAGCATCACGATGGCCACCAGCGCGCTGCGCGCGTGGAACAGGAACACCAGGCACACCAGGGCGACGATCAGGCTTTCTTCGAGCAGCGTCGTGCGCAACGTGCTGATTGCCCGTTCAATCAGGTCCGAGCGGTCGTAGACGGTCTGGATGCTGACCCCTTTGGGCAGCCCACTGGCCAACTGCTCCAGCTTCTCCTTGACTCCCTGGATCACGGCTCGAGCGTTCTCGCCGTACCGCGCCACGGCAATGCCCGCCACGACCTCGCCTTCACCATCCAGATCGGCAAGGCCGCGGCGCTCATCGGGGACCAGTTCCACGCGTGCCACATCCCGAATCAAGACCGGGGCGCCGCCTTCGGCTTTCAGCACGAGGGTCTCGATATCCTCGGTACCCTGCAGATAGCCCCGACCGCGCACCATGTACTCGGTTTCGGCCATCTCGATCACGCGGCCGCCGACGTCGCGATTGCTCGCGGCCATCACCTCACCCACGCGGGACAGGGGGATGTCGTACTCCCGCAGCCTCACCGGGTCGACCGTCACCGAGTATTGGCGTACGAACCCGCCGACACTGGCCACTTCCGCCACGCCCGGCGCGGTCGTGAGCTGGGTGCGCAAATACCAGTCCTGCATGGCGCGCAGTTCATCCAGCGAATGCTGATCGCTCTGGAGCACGTACTGGTACACCCAGCCCACACCCGAGGCGTCCGGCCCCAGCGCAGGGACGACGCCGGGAGGCAGGTTCTGGGCGGCGACGTTCAGGTTCTCAAGCACCCGCGACCGTGCCCAGTACAGGTCGGTGCCTTCTTCAAAGATGACGTAGACGAACGATGCACCGAAGAACGAAAACCCACGCACATCTCTGGAGCCAGGGACCGCCAGCAGCGTGCTGGTGAGCGGGTAGGTGACCTGGTCTTCTACGACCTGTGGGGCCTGTCCGGGGTACTCGGTGAAAATGATCACCTGCACATCGGACAGGTCGGGCTGCGCGTCGACCGGGGTGTTCATCAACGCGTAGATGCCGCCGGCGACGATCGCGATCCCCATCACCAGCACGAGGAACACATTGCGCACCGACCACTCGATAAGACGTCCGAGCATCTCAGTGCTCCCCGTGCCCGGAATGCTCGTCGTGCGGCCCGTGATCTATGTGATCCCCGAGTTCTTCGTGGTTTTCGTGGTCGGGTGGGCCGTGCTGGCTGTGTGCCCCGTGATCGTCATTTGGGTGTGAACCGTCCATCACGCCATGGGCGTGCTCGCCGTGCGCGTGATCGCCATCGGCCGGCGCCACGCCGTGATCCCCGTGGCCCGTCATGCTCTGGAGCGCTGCCTGCAGGTTGCTCTCTGCATCGATGAGGAAGTTGGCGGAGACCACGACGGCTTCGCCCGCCGCGAGACCTTCCAGGATCTCGACCCGATCTCCCCCGCGGCGCCCCAGCGTGACCTCACGTGGTGCGAAGCGACCCGGGCCGTCCTGCACGAGCACGATTTGGCGCAAGCCGCTGTCGAGGATGGCCGAGCGCGGGACCGTCAGTACGGGCTGCGCCGACGGATCCTGCAGCTGCACGGTGCCGAACAGCCCGGGCCGCAGCAGGCCGCCCGGATTGGGAAGGGCGACCCGGACATCCACGGTGCGGGTCTGGGCATCGAGCACCGGCTGGACGAACGTCACCGCGCCATCGAAGGTGTCGCCCGGCAGGGCCACGGACTCGAAGCGGGCGGGTTGCCCCACCGTGATGTTGGCGGCCTGGGCCGCAGGCACCTTGGCCACGAGCCAGACCGTTGACAGGTCGGCCAGGCGCAGGACCGTCTCGCCAGGCTCAAACCGGGCCCCCTGGACGATGGCTTTCTCGGTCACCACGCCGTCCACGGGGGAGGTCAGGATCATGTTGTGGGTTCCTGAACCGCCGTGGCCAATCTGCACGTCCTGGATTTCCCAGTTGCGCAACCGCGTCCGGGCCGCATCGCGCAGCCGGGCCATGGAGGCCGCGCCGACCGGATCAGACTCCGCGAGCTTGCGCGTTGTTTCATCAGCCAGCCGGTATTCCTGTTGGGCCGCCGCCAGCTGGGGGCTGTAGACGGCCAGCAGCGGCTGACCGGCGCGCACCCGCATGCCGGTCTGATTGGCATAGAGGCGCTCCACCCAACCCTCGAAGCGCGGGGCGACCGCGTACTGTCGGGTTTCGTCAACCTCGATGGTGCCGCTGGTGCGCACCTGGACCATCAGGGGGCCGCTTCGGACCGCTTCCGTGCGCACCCCCAGCGACTGGACGCGGTCGGGGGACATCACCACGGTGCCCGGCGTGGAGGGTGGAGCCTCGCCGGCGTACACCGGCACATAGTCCATCCCCATGGAATCCTTCTTGGGAACAGGCGAGGTGTCCGCCAGCCCCATCGGATTGCGGTAGTAGAGGATCTCGCGCTCGGCGGCCGGTGCCGCAGACCCACTCTCTGCCGGATCCGGCGTGCCGGAGCGGCCCGCAATGAAGCCGATGGACATCGCTGCCAGCGCGGCGGCGATCGCCAGTGATAGACCCTTGGCACGGCTCACGGCATTTCTCCTTCGATGGCGCGCACGGCGGCGGCGCCCGTCAATTCGTCTCGCAAGGCATCGATCCTCCCCAGGTCGGCGCCCTGCCACTCGTTCAGGGCTTCGAGCAGGGTGCTGAAGTCGACCTCGCCGACCTGATAACTGGCCAACGCGGACTGATAGGTGGCGTCCGCCTGCGGCATCAGGCGGTTTTCGATCAGCAGGCGGCGCTCACGGGCGCTCTGCCATTGGGCCCAGGCCGAGGCTCCGCGCCCCTGCAGCGCGTGCTGGGCCTGGTCGGCGCGCACCAGCGCGGCGTCGTGGAGCAGGCGCGCTTCGCGTTCGCGTTCGCGCCGGGCCCGTTGCTGGAACGGAATCTCGACTTCCACCATGAGCTCGGTGCTTTCAACTCCGTTGCCCAGCTGCATCGCCCCTACGCCCAAGGTGACATCAGGAAATCGGTTGCGTCTTTGCAATATCGAACTTGCCCTGGCGGCCTCGGCGATCTCGCGCTGGGATTCCACCGCCGGATGCGTATCCAGGCGTTCCAGGACCGTATCAAGCTCCGGGCTCAGCACGTGCATCGCGGGAATTTCAGCCGGTGGGACCAGCGGGGCATTGGGTTCACGGCCGAGCAGCGCGTTGAGCTCAGCGATTGCCACATGTTTGGCGGCGGTCCGCTCAATCCGCTCGCGCTGGAGCGTGGTCTGTTCGACCTGGGCTCGGATGGCGTCCTGTTGGGCTGTTCGACCCAGCGCGTACCGCACCCCTGCCATTTCCTCGATCTGGCGGAGGAGGGCGATGCGGCGATCCAGCACGGCAACCGCTTCGTCCGCATGCCAGTACCGCACGTAGGCTGCTTCCGCGTCGGCCATCAGATCCCGCGCGGCGGCGCCGCGGGCCAGGTTCGCCGCGACCGCCTCGTGGCGTGCCGCGGTGCGCGCCAGCTCTCGCTTCCCCCATAGTGGAAAGCGTTGTCGCAGCGCGTAGTCGATTTCCCGTCCCCCATCGGCACGACGCCACGGAGCGTCAGGTCCGCGAAAGATGATGGATGCCGACGGGTCGGGCAGGGCCCCGGCAGGTTGGATACGAGCTTCGGCCGCCTCGGCCTCCAGTCCGAGCGCCCGAAGTTCCGGGTTCCGTTCAATCAACCAGGTGCGCACCGATTCCACGGTTTGACCAGGAATCGGCTCAGCTGCCGTTGCCGTCAGTGCGAGCACCCACAGCGTGCCGGCAAGGGCCACCCAGAGCCAACGAGCATATGGTGCCTGCATCGGGAACTCCCTCAATGGGTAGAGAACGGCTCGGTCGTTCCGTCACGCCGGACGAGCTCGACAGTGAAGGGTTCCCGCTGGCCGTCGGGCGCTTCCATTCCGGGCGATCCCATCGGCATGCCCGCCAGTACCAAGCCGACCGCATCCGGCTTCTCCCGTAGCAGCCGCTTGATGTCCTCGGCAGGCACATGGCCTTCCACCAGGTACCCGCCGATCTCGGTGGTGTGGCAGGAGCCCTTGGCGTAGGGAACTCCCAGGCGTTCCTTTACGGGGCCGAGGTCCTGCATGTCATGGACCTCGACTTCGAACCCGGCATGTTGCATGTGCTCCACCCAGGCGCCGCAGCAGCCGCACCAGGGCGTTTTGTGAACGACCATCACCGGAAGCTGTGAGATGTCGACTGTCCGGTCCATGTCCGCGCCGACGGTCGCAGGCGCATTCGAGCCCGACGCGGTCGTGAGCGTCGTCGACGCGGCATCGTTGGAGCAGGCCACCACCGAAAACAGGGCCAATGCCAGCCATGGCGTGAAGCGGATAATCCGGATATTCATGAGTTCTCCCAAGAACCAAAGGTGTCTACTGATACGGGCTGAGAAGGCCGAGCACGGATACGATCACCAGGACAAAAAGGGCGCCCAGTCCCTCAATTCCGATGCTCCATTGCAGCCGTCGCCGCGGACGCACAGGCCCTGATGCCTTCCAATCCAGTCGGGGCACCAGCCACCACCGGTGCAGCGCGGCCAGCACAAGCATTGCGCCAAAGAGCGCCAGCTTGAGCGCCATCAGCCACCCGTAGCTCCCCTCGAAAAGCATCTTCCTGGACCAGCCGAGAAGCTCTGCGTAATGGAAGGCCCCCGACGCCGCCAACAGTCCAACGATCACGGATCCGGGCAGGGCAAATGCATGCAGGAGCGACCTGATCTCTCTGGCACCGGTGGCATGGCGGGTCACAAGCACCCCCAGTAGCGCTGCGATGGCTCCAAGCCAGGCTCCGGCGGCCAGAAGATGGACGACTCCCGCGACCAGGCGCGCGCTTCCCGCGGCGCCATCTCCAGCGGCGGCGTGGCCGTTCCAGGCGAGTGTCGCCAGCGCAATGCCGGCAAACAGGCTGACCCTCCGGACAGGCAGCGCGTTGCGGACCAGGCGCTGTCCAGCGAGCGTCCATACCACCAGCAGCAGCGCTACCAGGCGGACGAGCGTGGCCCGACCTGCCGCGGTATCCAGCAGATACCAGCGGAAGTCATCGAGCACCAGCTCCGATGCGCTCAACCCCAGGATGGCAGCCGGAGCTCGCACCACTTCGAGAGCCAGCAGGCCTACGCCCAACAAGCCTGCAGCCAGCAGAAGGATGCGTAACGGGGCACCAGGTGGATATGTCGAGTCCAGTCCAGCGTGGCGGAGCGCCCCGCGGGCATACCAGGCGTACAGAGGAATGCCGAACAGCAGCAGCAGGTCCAGATACTGAATAAACCGGAGTGCGTAATCGACAGCGAGGGCCATGGCAGCGGCCAATCACTCGACGGTGAACATGAAGTCACCCGTCGCCGGATGACCATCTTCGCCAACAACCCTCCAGCGCACCTGATAACGACCGGCATCAAGCGTGTGATGGGGGCTCACGCGCAGCGTGGTGCCGTCGTTGATCACCTCGATGGTCGCGTGGTAAGCAGCCGCGCTCGCCTGGCCGTCCATCCCGATTGGCTCCAGTTGCACCCTGGATCCGCGCTCGACCAGCCTTTCGCTGAAGACGAGGTCGATTTGGGTCACGGAACTGGCCACGGCGTCGACAGCAGGAGAAGAGTCGACGAGGGCGATGTGGGCCTGGGCGACGGTCGAAACCAGCAGGCCAGCGGCGAGGCTGATGCCCAAGGCCCAGGAGCGGGGGTTGAGAGTACGATTCATGGCGTCACCTGGCTTCGCCCCACGGTAGGAGGCAGGATTGGAAGGCCCCCGGCGGGGACCACCTTTCCAGCCTAGGGGGACGCCGCTGTCACCCCAGTGACCCATTCATTACTTTCCTGTCATCCATGCCGGGCCGCGGCAGCGCCTGGTCGCCAGCACCGTTCACCGCGCCACGGCCGCGGCGGGGATGACATGACACAAAAGTAATATTGGGGTCAGCGTCTGGACAGTCGCCGCAGCCTAGATTCATGCCTCCGCCTTGCCGTCCCGGGCGTAGCTTGTCGTCTGGGGGGTGCGGGTTGGAAGCGCAATGATTTGGAGATCCTGATGTCCCTTGATACCCCTGATGTCGGCCTTCAAGGGCCGGCCTTTACCCGCCGCCGGTTCGTCCAAGGCCTGGCCGCAGGCGGCAGCCTGTTGGCATTGGGCGCGTGGCCCAGGCAAAGCTGGGCATTGCGCTCGCCAGGCCAACCCGAGGTGCTGGCAGGCACCCAGTTTGATCTGAGCATCGGCGAGACACTCGTCAATTACACCGGCAAGACCCGACCGGCCATCACCATCAATGGTTCAGTACCGGGTCCGATCCTGCGTTGGAAGGAAGGTACCCGGGTGCAGCTGCGGGTCCGCAACGACCTTCCGCTTGGGTCGATCCACGGTGGGGCCACATCGATCCACTGGCATGGAATCCTGTTGCCTTCCAACATGGATGGGGTCCCGGGCCTGAGCTTCGACGGCATCGATCGGGGGCAGAGCTTCCTGTACGAATTCGACGTTCGCCAGGGCGGTACCTACTGGTATCACAGCCACTCCGGGTTCCAGGAGCAGGGCGGGATGTACGGCCCGCTGATCATCGATCCGATTGACCCGGAGCCGTTCACCTATGACCGGGACTACGTCGTTTTCCTGTCGGACTGGACCGACATGGATCCCGCCCGGCTGTTTGACCGCCTGAAGAAATTCTCCGAGTACGACAATTATTACCAACGTACGGTCGGCGACTTCTTCCGGGACGTGCGCCAGGAAGGCCTGCGGGAAACACTGCGCGACAGGGGCGAGTGGGGGCGCATGCGCATGACGCCAACGGATCTCTCCGACGTCAACGCCCACACCTACACGTTCCTCATGAACGGGGTCACGGCGCTGGGTAACTGGACGGCGCTGTTCCGCCCGGGCGAGAAGATCCGCCTGCGCGTTATCAACGGTTCGGCGATGACCTATTTCGACGTGCGCATCCCGGGTCTCAAGATGACCGTGGTGGCCGTCGATGGCCAGTATGTGCATCCCTTGACTGTCGATGAGATCCGGCTGGGCGCCGCCGAGACGTTTGACGTGATCGTCGAGCCGTCGGGGCAGGATGCGTTCACCATCTTCGCCCAGGACAATGCGCGCACGGGCTA
>DXCY01000103.1 GCA_019115725.1 Candidatus Luteimonas excrementigallinarum | reverse complement strand
CGTGGCTGCGCACTTCGGCCGTGGCCTCGACGGCCGACTGCTGCAGCACCTCATTGCGGTCCGGAACCCGCAGCACCGCGCCCTCGCGCAGCAGGTTGATGTTGTCGCCGATGAAGGCGGACGGGTTGGTGCGCAGCAGCGCAAGCATCATCTGGTTGGTGCTGACGCCTTCCTGGCTGGCCAGCTGCGCGGCGATACCGCTCAGCGTCTCGCCGGCCTGTACTGGCGCCAACTCGCTGCCGGCGGCCACCGCAGCAACCGGAGCGGCCTGCGGAGGCGGCGCAGGCGCCGGGGGCGGCGCTGCAGGAGAGGCATCCGTCTGTTCCGGAGTGGCAACCGTCTCGACGGATGCCGCTGATTCGTCAGCAGCGGCCTCCGGCGCATCGGCGACGGCAGCCTCATCGGCGACGGCACCGGCGGGCTCCGGCGGTGCCGTCGCCGGCCGGACGATCCGGTCGCCGGCATCGATTTCCGGCGCCTGGATGGCCGGCTGGGCGGCAGCGGCGATGGCGTCCGGCGCATCCAGCAGGGCCGAATATTCGCGCACCAGCCTGCCCTGCCCCCAGTCCGCTTCGATGAGGAAGGTCAGCAGCGACTGATCGACCGGCACCGCACTGGTGACCCGCACCACCGGCCGTCCCGAGGCGTCCAGGGCCACGTTGAACTGCAACTCGCGCACCAGTCCCTGGGGCGGCTGCAGGCCGACCCGGGCAAATGTGTCGGGCGATGCCAGCCCGACCCGCAGCTGGCGCAGTTCGTTGGCATCCGAGGAAACGATCGGGATTTCCGCCACCAGCGGCTCGCCGTGCTGGGAGCGCACCTGGATCTGTCCCAGGCCGAGCGCGAACGCCGGCGCCGCCAGCAACGTGAGCACCAGCGCCCACGCGAATCTCCATGTCATTGACATACCTGTCCCCTTTTCCGCGTCCCGACTCTATCCGCCAGCCGTACGGATCCGCAATGCTTCACAGCGCGGCGGCCACCAGTTCCGCGATCTGCACCGCGTTCAGGGCCGCGCCCTTGCGGATGTTGTCGGACACGATCCACAGGTTGAGGCCGCGCGGGTGCGACAGGTCTTCGCGGATGCGGCCAACAAACACCTGGTCATCGCCCGAGGCATGGGTCACCGGCGTGGGATAGCCACCTGCCGCACGTTCATCCACCACGGTGACGCCCGGCGCCTCCTGCAACAGTGCGCGGGCGGTGACGGCATCGATCCGCTCGCGGGTTTCAATATGCACTGCTTCGGAATGACCATAGAACACCGGCACCCGCACCGCGGTGGCGTTCACCTGGATCGATTCGTCTGCCAGGATCCGGCGGGTTTCCCACACCAGCTTCATTTCCTCGCGGGTGTAGCCGTTGTCGAGGAACTCATCGATGTGCGGGATCAGGTTGAACGCGATCTGCACCGGGAACCGCTCCGGCTGCGCGCCCTGGAAGTTGAGCAGGGCCCCCGTCTGCCGTCCCAGCTCCTCCATGGCTTCACGCCCGGCGCCGGACACGGACTGGTAGGTGGCCACGTTGATGCGCTCGATGCCCACCGCACGGTGGATCGGCGCCAGGGCCACCATCATCTGCATGGTCGAGCAGTTGGGATTGGAAATGATCCCGCGCGGGCGTTCGGCCAGCGCTTCGGGATTGACCTCGGCTACCACCAGCGGCACGTCCGTGTCCTGGCGGAAGGCGGAGGAATTGTCGATCACCACCGCACCGGCGGCCGCGAACCGCGGCGCGTACTGTTCGGACACGGCACCGCCGGCGGCGAAGAACGCAATGTCCACGCCGGCCGGATCAAACGTGGCCAGGTTCTGCAGCACCAGCTCGTCGTCATGGCCGAAATCGATGGTGTTGCCCGCCGACCGTTCACTGGCCAGGGCCACCACCTCGCGCAGCGGGAAGTTCCGCTCGGCCAGGATGGAAAGGATCGCCTCGCCCACGGCGCCGCTGGCGCCAACCACCGCTACCTTCAGCGACCGCGGCGCTGGCTGCGCGCCAGTCTGCTCACTCATCGTCATTCATCCCCGGGGCCTGTGCCGCAATCCGCGGCGCCACCCCGTCCACATCGCCGCACTGCGCTCGGTGGCGCAGCGCCTGGTCCATCAATTCCAATGCCATCATCGCCTCGCAGATCGGCGTGGCGCGGATGCCCACGCAGGGGTCGTGGCGTCCGGTGGTCACGATATCCACCACCTCGCCCGCTTCATCCAGGCCCTGTACGGGCAGGCGCAGACTGGAGGTGGGCTTGAAGGCCACGTTGCACACCAGCTGCTGGCCGCTGCTGATCCCGCCGAGTACGCCGCCAGCGTGATTGGAGAGGAAGCCCTCCGGCGTCATCACATCGCGGTGCTCACTGCCCTTCTGCGCCACCGACCCGAAACCGGCGCCGATCTCCACGCCCTTGACGGCGTTGATCGACATCATCGCGGCCGCCAGGCCGGCATCCAGCTTGCCGTACACCGGCGCGCCCCAGCCGGGCGGCACGCCATCGGCCACCACGCGCACCATGGCGCCCACCGAATCGCCGGATTTGCGCAGCGCATCCATGAAGGCTTCCAGCTCCGGCACCTGGGCGGCATCGGGCCAGAAGAATGGATTGGTCTCCACCGCGCTCCAGTCGTGGCTGCGCGGCACGACCCCGCCGATCCGGGCCAGGTGTCCGCGCACGTGCACGCCGTATCGTTCGGCCAGCCACTTCTTGGCCACCACCGCCGCAGCGACCCGCATGGTGGTTTCGCGCGCGGATGAGCG
>DXCY01000102.1 GCA_019115725.1 Candidatus Luteimonas excrementigallinarum | reverse complement strand
GGGACATGGAGCGCAAAGGCCTCCCGGCCGCGGCGGGGCCCGTCAGATCACGGCGCAGGTCCAAGGAGCGCAAAAGGTCCGGCCACGGCCGAACCTCTCAGCTCACCTCGTTAACGCATCACCCCAGCGGCGTCGGCTGGATGATCTCCACCCAATAGCCATCCGGATCCTTGATGAAGGCCAGCTCGCGCATGCGGCCATCGGTCAGGCGCTTCTGGAAGTCCACGCCCAGCTTTTCGAACCGCTCGCAGGCCGCCACCACGTCCGGCACCGTGATGCAGATATGGCCGAAGCCGCGGGGATCGGTATTGCCATCGTGGTACACCGGGCCGTCCTGGTCTTCAGTGCCGTGGTTATGGGTCAGTTCCAGCACCCCGCGCTGGCGGGCCACCCACTCCTTGCGCCCGGCGTCGTCGTCCGGGATGACGGACGGGTCGTCCACCAGGACCAGGAAATAAAGACTGAATCCGGCTTCGGGGAAGTCGTTCTTCCGCACCAGGGTGAAACCCAGCACCCGGGTATAGAAGTCCAGCGACGCGCGTGGATCCTTGATCCGCAGCATCGTGTGGTTGAACAGGAAATCACGGGTGGCGGGATCGCGCTCCACCACGCCCGGCACCTGGGCCAGGGCTGCCAAAGAATCTGGGGACATCATCATCTCCACTGAGGGGGGAAGCCCCTATTATCCGCCACCCGGATGAACCGGCCGACGTCAGTTCCCGGCCGGTCCCGAATGCCAGACCAGCGTAGCCAATCGCCCCGTGCGCTGATCGCGGCGGTGGGAGAAGAAGCGGCCGGGCTCGGAGATGGTGCACAGCTCCCCGCCGCTGATACCGGCGGCAGGCAGCCCCGCGGCCAGCAGTCGCTGGCGGGCGAGCGCGTAGAGATCGACATACCAGTGACCGGGCCTTGTCGCGACGAACGCGGAAGCCGCCTCTGCGCTCCCACCGGTGAAGGCTGAATACACCTCTTCCCCCACCTCATAGGCACTGGGCCCCGCGGCTGGCCCCAGCCACGCCACCACCCCGGAAGCCGGCGTTGCCATCGCGGCCACTGTGCGCTCGAGCACGCCTGCGGCCAGCCCGCGCCAGCCGGCATGGGCCGCGCCCACCTCGCTGCCATCGCGCGCCGCGAACACCACCGGCAGGCAGTCGGCAGTCAGGATCGCCAGCACCACGCCGGGCATCGAGGTCACGGCGGCATCGGCCTCCGGCTCGGACTCCATCCGCGCGCCCTCGCCTGCCGCGTCCGTCACCGGCAGCGGCTGGTCGAAGCGGAGCACGCCGGTGCCGTGGACCTGGCGCAGCCAGCGCGGGGCCGAGGGCAGCTGCCCCAGCCCCACCAGCGCCGCCCGGTTGGAGGCCACGGTATCCGGGGCATCCCCGTTGGCGGCGCGGGCATTGCCCAGGTTGAAACGATCAAAGGGCGCCATCGAGGCGCCTGCGCCGTGGCGCAATGTGGACAGCGCAGTGACGCCCGGCGGCGCCGGCCAGCTGGCGGCCAGCAGGGGCGCGGCCTGGCCGGGAAGGCTCATCTCAGCGCCAGTCCGCATCCGGATGCGCGGCGGCATCCTCGCGCAGCAGCTTCATCAGGGCCAGCAGATCATCCGGCACCGGCGCGGTAACGCGTACCGGCTCGCCGCTCACCGGATGGGCGAACTCCAGCGTTTCCGCGTGCAGCGCCTGGCGGCGGAACCTGCGCAGCGCGGTCACCAGTTCCTCGCTTGCCGCCTTGGGCAGCTTGACCGGCCCGCCGTACAGCGGATCGCCAACGATGGGATGGCGCTGGTGCTGCATATGCACGCGGATCTGGTGGGTGCGGCCGGTTTCCAGGCGGCACTCCAGCGCGGTATGGGTCCGGAAGCGCTCGCGCAGCCGGTAGTGGGTCACCGCCTCGCGGCCGTCGTCACGCACCGCCATGCGCAGGCGGTCGCGCGGGTGGCGATCAATCGGCGCGTCGACAGTGCCGCCGCTGATCAGCGCCCCCACCACCACCGCCAGGTACTGCCGGTGCACCGAGCGCTCGGACAGCTGTTCCACCAGGCTGGCGTGGGCCTGCAGCGTGCGCGCAACCACCATCACCCCGGAGGTGTCCTTGTCCAGGCGATGCACGATTCCGGCCCGCGGCAGCGCCGCCAGCGCCGGATCGCGGAACAGCAGCCCGTTGACCAGCGTGCCGCTACGGTTGCCCGCACCCGGGTGCACCACCATCCCGGCCGGCTTGTCGATCACCAGCACGTGCTCATCCTCATGCAGCACGCGCAGCGGGATGTCTTCCGGCTCGTCGTGGGTCTGGTCTTCCAGCACCACGTCCAGGGTCACCAGCTCGCCGCCGGCCACCGCATCGCGCGGGCGCACCGTGCGCCCGTCCAGCAGCGCGTCGCCGGAGCGGATCCAGCCGGCCAGCCGGGAGCGGGAAAATTCCGGGAACAGCTCCGCGATCACCACGTCAAAACGGCGCCCGGCCTGGGATTCCGGAACCCGCGCCTGGCGGCCTCCTGCATCGGCGGCGGTGTCATCCTCGGGCGGAAGGTCTGGGGAGGCGGTCATGGGCAGGCGTCGGTTCAGGCGCGTACGCCGGAGCGGCGATGCGGGCTGCTATTATCCGCCTTTCGTGCCGCTTACGCCCAAGACCCCATGACCCGACCCGGCTTCCTGTTGCGCAACGCGCTCCTCCTCGCGCTGCTGGCCATTTTCCTTGCCTCCGGCTGCAGCCGTTCACGCGGCGACCGCGACACCGTGGAAGGCGTGCCGGTGGAAGAGCTCTACGAGTCGGCGCACCAGTCGATGCGCTCGGGCAACTGGAACCGTGCCGCCACCATGTTCCGCCGTCTGGTGGCCCAGTACCCGTACGGCCCCTACACCGAGCAGGCGCTGATCGAAACCGCCTACGCGCAATACAAGATGGGCAGCCACGAAGAGGCGATCTCCAGCATCGACCGCTTCCTGCGCACCTATCCCACCCATCGCCACTCCGCGTACATGTACTACCTGCGCGGCCTGGTGAACGCCTCGCGCGACACTGTTTTCATGCAGCGCGTGTGGTCGCTGGACGCCAGCAGCCGCGATCTGGCCACCCCGCACCAGGCCTACGCCGACTTCGCCGTGGTCACCGAACGCTTCGGCAACACGCCCTACGCCGTGGATGCGCGTGAGCGGATGCTGGTGCTGCGCGACATGTTCGCCCGCCACGACCTGGACGTGGCGCTGTACTACCTGCGTCGCGGCGCCCACGTGGCCGCCGCCAACCGGGCCACCTACCTGCTGGAAACCTACCCGCAGTCGAGCCACCAGAATGACGCGGTAGCCGTGCTGGCCGAGGCCTACACCAGGCTGGGCAACGAGACCCTGGCCACCGACGCGCGCCGCGTGCTGGAGCTGAACGAGCCCGACCACCCGTGGCTGGAAGGCGACTGGCCGCGCTACCCGTGGTCGATCCGCAAGCTCAACCCGTTCGCCGGGGAACGCTCGCCCATCGATATGTAAGCGGTTCGGCCGCGGACTGCACGCGCCTCGGCACGCGCAGTCCGGCCTGGACCCACGAGGACCGGCTCACTCCGGGACCCTCACTCCCGCGCCTGTTCCCACGGAAAACCGGACAGTCCCGCCAGCTCTTCCGGCGACAGGATGCCGGTGTGCATCAGGCCGTTGATCTGCCAGCTCGGGTACGAGGTCACCCCGGCAGTCACGCACTCACGCGCTGGCGGACCGCCCCGGCCCTGCGGGCTGCATTCCACGTAGGGCAGCCGCCCGGCCGACGCGCCGAACAGGCGGGTCTGGCGGGCACAGCTCCCGCACCAGGATGCGCCGTAATAGCGCGCGTCGATGGCCACCAGATGATCAACCAGCCCCGCGACCCGGGGATTTTCCGGACGCCGGTCCAGCACGCCGCCCAGGGCCAGCTGCAGCGCCACCACCGCGCCCAGCGCAAGGAACGCATTGGCCAGCCACCAGCTGCCCCAGCTCTGGCTGCCTGAGGGCGCGCCCGGGCGCCGCAGATGCACCAGGCCGAACAGCGCCGCCATGATCGCGAGTGATCCCAGGCACCAGCCACAGGTGGCCTCGAGGGCGAAGATGCCCACCAGCGTCAGGTAGATGCTGATGGCCAGCCCCAGCAGGGTCAGCCGCGACAGCCGCCGCCAGCGCGAGGCGGGCGCGGATCCGGTTACCGCCGCCAGCGCAATCAACGCATACAGGCCGAATCCCCACAGGGCCAGCGGCAGGCCGAACAGCTGCGACCAGCGGCTGCCCTGGATGACATCGCAGCCGCCGCCTTCGGCGCAGAACGCGGGCGAGCCACCGGCGAGGCTGAGATAGCCGGTCAGCAGCATGCCCAGCACTGCCAGCGAGAGGATCCATGGATCGGGCTTCAGCCGCGTTTTCTGTTGCGGCCGCTGCTGCCCGGAAACGCCGCCGCCAGGATGCTTCTGGCCGGACGGCCGACGCTTTTTTCTTGCCATTGCCACTTCCCCTCAAACAGATGGCCGCATTCTACGGCGCCCGATGGCGGGGCAGGCCCTCCGCGGCAGGAAGCCGGTCAGCCGCGCCAGGCGTTGCTGATCGGATAGCGGCGTTCGCGCCCGAAGGCGCATCGGGACACCTTGGGTCCGACCGCGGCCTGGTGCCGCTTCCATTCCCCGATCCGCACCAGCCCCAGCACCCGCTCCACCACCGGCGCCGCATGGCCCGCCGCGATGATGTCATCCTGCGACTGCCGGCCTTCGATATGCCGTTCAAGAATGTCGTCCAGCACCTCGTAGGGCGGCAGCGAATCCTCGTCGCGCTGGTCTTCGCGCAGCTCCGCCGAGGGCGGCCGGGCAATCACCGCTGGCGGCACCATCGGCGTCGCGGCCACAGAGTTGCGCCAGCGCGCCATGGCGAATACGCGGGTCTTGTAGAGGTCCTTCAAGGGGGCGTAGCCGCCGTTCATGTCGCCGTAGATGGTGGCGTAGCCGACCGCGTATTCGCTCTTGTTGCCTGTCGTCAGCAGCAGGCCGCCGAATTTGTTGCCGAGCGCCATCATCAGTGCCCCGCGGGTGCGCGACTGCAGGTTTTCCTCGGTGACATCCGGCTCGCGTCCGTCGAAGGTGTCGGCCAGCGCATCCATGAAGCCCTGGAACGGCGCTTCGATCGGCACGGTCAGCATGCGCACGCCCAGCGCCTCGCACTGCTCGGCCGCCAGGTCGTTGCTCAGTCCCACCGTGTAGCGCGACGGCAGCCGCACCGCGGTGACCGCTTCCGCACCCAGCGCATCCACCGCCAGCGCCAGCACCACCGCCGAATCCAGCCCGCCCGACAGGCCCAGCCAGACTCTGGAAAATCCATTCTTGCCGCAATAGTCACGCAGTCCGCGTACCACCGCGCGCCAGGCCATGGAATGCTCCCCGGGCTCCTGCTCCAGCGGCCACTGCACCGGTGTGAACCGTCCGCTGTCCGGCGCAAAATCCGTCACCAGCCACTGGTCCTGGAAGGCCACCGCACTGCCATGCAGCCGTCCATCCGCATCGGCCAGCGCGGAACCGCCATCGAACACCAGCCCGTCCTGCCCGCCCACCGCATTGAGATAGGCCAGCGCCACGCCGTTCCTCCCGGCGCGTTCGGTCAGCAGCGACTCGCGGAATGCCTGCTTGCCCAGCTCGAACGGCGAGGCATTGGATACCAGCACCAGCCGCGCCCCCGCCGCCGAGGTTTCGGCCAGCGGATCCGGCAACCACAGGTCCTCGCAGATCAGCATGCCCAGCGGCACGCCCTTCACCTCGAACACCAGCGGGCCATCGCCGCCCGGCTGGAAATAACGGCGTTCGTCGAACACGCCATAGATCGGCAACTCGCGCTTCCGGTACGTGGCCTCCACCCGGCCCTCGCGCAGCACGCTGGCCGCGTTGTAAAGCGCACCGTCCGCCTGTTCGGGCCAGCCCACTACCGCCACGATGCCGTGCACACCGGCGGCGATGTCCTGGATCGCCTGGGTGCAATCGCGCAGGAACGCGTCACGCAGCAGCAGGTCTTCCGCCGGATACCCGCTGACCGCCAGCTCCGGGAAGACCACCACATCGGCCCCATGCACATCCCGCGCCTCCCCGATCATCGCCGCGATACGGCGGGCATTCTCCGCCACCGCGCCCACCGGGAAATCGAACTGGGCCAGGGCGATTCGAAGTGTTTCGGACATGGGGAAGAACCTGCGGGAAGCCAGGCGTCATTGTAGGGCGGGTGTCGTGAGCAGGAGGCCCAGACGCTCAGCGCTGGGACGATCGACACAGCGGCATGCACGAAGCCCGGGCATCGCTCGCGTCGGCCGCATAGGGCCGACCTACGGGTTGGGGAACTCGGAGCCGGGAAGCTTTGCGCTGCAGGTCGGGGCTACGCCCCCGACGCTCCGTCCCGGATCGGGTGAGCTCAGGCCGCGACGGGCTCGCCGTAGACCACCGGGGCGGGTGCGCCATCGGGGAAGGTCACTTCTTCCCAGGCCGACTCCTCGGCCATCAGCGCCCGCACCAGCTTGTTGTTCAGCGCGTGCCCCGACTTGAAGCCCTCGAACGCCCCCAGGATCGGACGCCCGGCCAGGTACAGATCGCCGATCGCATCCAGGATCTTGTGGCGCACGAACTCGTTCGCGTAGCGCAGCCCGTCCTCGTTCAGCACCCGGAACTCATCCAGCACGATCGCATTGTCCATCGAGCCACCCAGGCCCAGGTTGCGCTCGCGCATGAACTCAAGATCGCGCATGAAACCGAACGTGCGCGCCCGGCTCACCTCGCGGATATAGGCCTCGGTGGAAAACTCCACTTCCGCCCGCGACTGCGACACCGGAATCGCCGGATGATCGAACTCAATGGTGAATCCCAACCGGAAGCCGTCATACGGCTCGAACCGGGCGATCTTGTCGCCATCACGCACTTCCACCGGTCGCTTGATGCGGATGAAGCGCTTGGGCGCCTCCTGCATCACGATCCCCGCCGACTGCAGCAGGAATACGAACGGCCCCGAGGACCCGTCCATGATCGGCACCTCGGCCGCGGACAGGTCCACATAAAGATTATCGACACCCAGGCCGGCCAGCGCCGACATCAGGTGCTCGACCGTCATCACCTTGCCCTCGTCCCGGGTCAGGCCGGTGCAGAGCATGGTTTCGGTCACCAGATCGCCGCGGGCGGGGATTTCCACCACCGGGTCAAGATCCACGCGACGGAACACGATACCGCTGTCAACGGGCGCCGGGCGCAGGGTCAGGTAGACCTTCTCGCCACTGTGCAGGCCCACGCCGGTGGCGCGGATGATGTTCTTGAGAGTGCGCTGCTTGGGCATCGTCGATTCGGTTCGTGGGATTGCGGCTCGCTCTCCTGAACGAACGCACAAAATATTAACACGCGCCCGGCTGAACCTGAACGGAAGAAGCCGCAGTCTGGCGCACCTTCCACCAGCCTGCCCCAGGCGGGGTGACGGGCGGGAAAACACCCGCTCCCGTTGCTCCGGGAGCGGGCCGAAATCCATCGGGCCGGCGAGGCCCGATGGCAAGAGGACACGGACATGACGGCGGAGCGCCGGAGCGCTCCCGCCGGATCAGTCCGCCTGGCGGCGCAGGAACGCCGGAATATCCAGGTAGCTGTTGCTGTCGTTACCGAAATCGGCAGTGGCCGGCTTGGAAGCAGGCTCCGCGCTGCTGTGGCCGCGCAGGCTGGCAGCAATGCTCGGGGTCTGGCTGTCCGTGCTCACCACGTCGTCGATCGGCAGGCCGGTGGTGCCGTCACGCTTGGCCTGGGTGTGGATCAGCTGCACGTGCGGGCGACGCGCCGGCTCCTGGGTGAATTCGCCGCCGCGCGGGGTGCCCTGGCGGGCAGAGCCACGGTGCAGGCCGGTGGCCACCACGGTCACGCGCACTTCGTCCTGCATGTCCGGATCGAGCACAGTGCCGATCACAATGGTGGCGTCTTCGCTGGCGAAGTTCTCCACCGTGCGGCCCACCTCGTCGAACTCGGCCATGGTGAAATCCGGGCCAGCGGTGATGTTGACCAGGATGCCGTTGGCACCGGCCAGGTTCACATCGTCCAGCAGCGGGTTCTGGATGGCGGATTCGGCCGCAGCCTGGGCACGGTCGTCGCCGCGCGCCTCGCCGGTTCCCATCATCGCCAGGCCCATCTCGCTCATCACGGTGCGCACGTCGGCGAAGTCGACGTTGATCAGGCCCGGGCGCACGATCAGGTCGGCAATGCCCTGCACCGCACCCAGCAGCACATCGTTAGCGGCGCGGAAGGCCTGCACCATGGTGGCGTTGCGGCCCAGCACCGAGATCAGCTTCTCGTTGGGGATGGTGATCAGCGAGTCCACGTGCTGGCTCAGATCCTCGATGCCCTTGAGCGCCACCTGCATGCGGCGGCGGCCCTCGAACGGGAACGGCTTGGTCACCACGGCCACGGTCAGGATGCCCATCTCCTTGGCCAGCTGCGCCACCACCGGCGCCGCGCCGGTACCGGTGCCGCCGCCCATGCCGGCGGTGATGAACACCATGTCCGCGCCCTGCAGGGATTCGATGATGACCTCGCGGTCTTCCAGTGCGGCCTGGCGGCCCACTTCCGGGTTGGCACCTGCGCCCAACCCCTTGGTCACGCTGTCACCCAGCTGCAGCTGCAGCTTGGCACCGCAGTTGCGGATGGCCTGCGAGTCGGTGTTGGCGGTGATGAACTCCACCCCCTCCACGCTGCTGGCCACCATGTGCGCGACCGCGTTGCCGCCGCCGCCACCTACCCCGAACACCTTGATGTTGGCGTTGGGAGCCATCTTTTCCACCAGTTCGAAATGCGCCATGTCATGAGTCCTCGTTGCTGAAATTTCTGGTTATGTGTTGTGCTTTGAAACGTGTTGCCCGAACCGTTGCCACCCTTGCTTCCGTCTTCCCGCCTGCCTCCCGCCCGCGCCGTCAGAACGCGCCGCGGTACCACTCCTTCAACTTCCTGAGAAAGTTCATCGCCGGTCCGGCGGAGATCACCGGACGGCGCGGATTCTCGATCTGGCTGCCCATCAGCAGCAGGCCCACGCCAGTGGCATGGACCGGGTTGCCCACCACTTCGCCCAGGCCGGTCACGTGCTGGGGAATGCCTACACGTACCGGCATCTGCAGCATTTCCTCGGCCAGCTCCACCACGCCTTCCATCTTCGCGGCGCCGCCGGTCAGCACCATGCCGGCGCGCACGTGCTGCTCGAAGCCCGAGCGGCGCAGTTCGGCCTGCACCATCTCGAAGATCTCCTCGTAGCGCGCCTGCACCGCCTGGGCCAGCGACTGGCGCGGCAGGCGCCGCGGCGGCCGGTCGCCCACGCTCGGCACCTGGATCGATTCCTCGCTGGTCGCCAGCTGCGCCAGTGCGCAGGCGTAGCGGACCTTGATCTGCTCCGCTTCCGGGGTCGGCGTGCGCAGCATGTGGGCGATGTCCTCGGTCACCTTGTCGCCGGCGATCGGCAGGCTCGCGGTGTGGCAGATCGCGCCCTGCACGAACACAGCCAGGTCGGTGGTTCCCGCGCCCATGTCCACCAGCACCACGCCGAGCTCCTTCTCGTCGCCGGTGAGCACCGCGTGGCTGGAGGCGAGCGAGGACAGGATCAGGTCGTCGATCTGCAGGCCGCAGCGCTGCACGCACTTGCTGACGTTGGCCGCTGCCGACTGCGCGCACACCACCAGGTGCGCGTGCACCTCAAGGCGCACGCCGGTCATGCCGACCGGATTGCGGATGCCTTCCTGCGACTGGTCCAGCACGTATTCGCGCGGGATCGCATGCAGGATCCTCTGGTCGGCCGGGATCGCCACCGCCTTGGCGGCGTCAAGTGCACGGTCCAGATCGGCCCAGGTCACCTCGCCGTCGCGGATCGGCTGGATGCCCTGCGAATTGCGGCACTGGATGTGGTTGCCCGAGATCGACGCGTACACCGAACGGATCTCGCAGCCGGCCATCAGCTCGGCTTCTTCGATCGCACGCTGGATCGACTGCACGGTGGACTCGATGTCCACCACCACGCCGCGCTTGAGCCCGCGCGATTCGTGGCTGCCGATGCCGATCACCTCGATCGGATTGCCGGGGGAGTACTCGCCCACCAGCGCCACCACCTTGGAGGTACCGATGTCGAGTCCGACGATGAGGGCTTTGTCGCCTTTGCGGTTCATGTGCGGGTGCCGTGATTCATAAGGGGTGAAGACCAGCCGGAGGCGGTCGGGGAACGCTGCCGGTCCGTGGCCGCGGCGAGGCCGCCCTCTGCGGTCGCGGCGTCTTCCTCTTCGCCCCAGACCAGGGCAAAGCCGTTGGTGTAACGCAGGTCCGCCCGCTGCAGGCGCTCGGTACGGGCCTGCAGCAGCTGCGGCAGCAGGCGTGCGAACCGCTCCAGGCGCGGGTGCGCCTGCTGGCTGCCGATCGTGATCCGGGTGCCATTGGAGAGCACCAGCGACCAGCTGCCGCGGGTGTCCAGGGCCAGTTCACGCACGTCGTAGCCAAGCGGGGCGAACAGTTCGCGCGATTCGTTGTAGAGGCTGACCACCTCACCGACCCGGCTGTCCGGGCCGTGCAGCCTGGGCAGGCGCGGCGGCGGCTCGATGCCGGCGGCCGGAAACAGCGTGCCCTGCTCGGACAGCAGGCGTTCCTCGCCCCAGCGCGCGAACGGGCGGTGCTCGGTCACCTGCACCTCGACTACATCCGGCCAGCGCTTGCGCACTTCCGCGCTCTCCACCCACGGCAGCGCGGCCACCGCCGCCTGGGCGTCGGCCAGGCGCATGGCGAAGAAGCCGTCCTGGACATGCGGCAGCACCGCCCCGCGCAGGGCGGCATCCTCCACGTGCACCAGGTCGCCGGCCACGCGCAGGGTACGCAGCGGCCAGCGCTCGGCGC
>DXCY01000101.1 GCA_019115725.1 Candidatus Luteimonas excrementigallinarum | reverse complement strand
CCTGCCGCTGGAAGAGAACGAAGTGGAAGAAGTGATGGAGAGGCAGCCATGACCCAGGGGTGGTCCCTGTTTGTAATCGTCCTGGTGATCGCACACATCCTGGGATATGCATGGCTGCTGTGGTGGACCGGTCGCCGTCGCCCCGGCGACCCTGCCCCGGACGACACCGGCCACGTGTGGGACGGTGACATCACCGAGTACAACAAGCCGCTGCCCAAGTGGTGGGTGAACGGTTTCTACCTGTCGATCGTGTTCGGCATCGCCTACCTGATCTGGTATCCGGGCCTGGGCGCCTTCCCCGGCGTCAGCAGCTGGACCTCGGCCTCCGAGCACGACCAGCAGCGCGCCGCCAACGACGCCCTGCTGGAAGAAACCTTCGCCGTGCACGCCGGCCAGCCGATTCCGGTGCTGGCGCGCAACGACGAGGCGCTGGAGCTGGGCCGTTCGATCTTCGCCAACACCTGCGCCACCTGCCACGGCTCCACCGCGCAGGGCGCCATCGGCTACCCCGACCTCACCGACGACCACTGGCTGTGGGGCGGAGAGCCGGAAGATATCCTCACCACCATCCTCGACGGCCGCGACGGCATCATGCCGCCCTGGGAGTCGGTACTGGTGGGCATGGGCGGTGAGCAGGCGATGACCCAGATCGTGGCCTACACCCGCTCGCTGGCCCAACCGGACGCCCCGCGTGACTTCTTTGCCACCCGTGGCGAGCGCCTGTTCGAAGGCCTGTGCGTGGCCTGTCACATGGCAGACGGTACCGGCAACCCGTCGCTGGGCGCTCCCAACCTGACCCGTGGCATCTATCTCTACGGCGGCAGTTCGGAAGCCCTGCACCAGACCATTGCCGAAGGACGGCACGGCGTGATGCCGGCCCACCGCGACCTGCTGGGCGAGACCCGCGCACGTCTGGTGGCCGCCTACGTCTGGTCGTTGTCCAACCCGCCTGAAGGAGCCGCCTCCACCGCGGCCTCCGGGAGCGGTTTGCAGTGAGTCACCAGGTCCGCCCATCCGCGCCGGAGCATCCGCCCCGGCCGATGGCACAGAGGCTCGGCGCAATCCTGTGGCCGAGCTTCTTTGCCGCGGGCGTGACCACCATGGTGTTTTTTGCCTACGTTGACCCGCTGGAACTGCGGGACATGACCTTCCCGGGTCTCCCGATCAGCCGGACCCTCGGCTACACGATCGGATTTTTCGTTTTCTGGCTGGCTACGGCGTCCTCCAGCCTGTTTACGTGGTGGCTGCTGCGGCCTTCAAGCCGTTTCAACCGGACGCTGTCAGGCGACTGAGCAGGTATGTCCGGCCGTATCCCCATAAAAATGCTCGATGACGAAGGGCACGACAGCTACTACGTCAGCGAAGGCAAAATCTACCCCCGTGAAGTCTCCGGCCGCCTCGACCGGCTGCGCAAGCTGGCCGTGTTCTGGCTGCTGGGGATGTTCTATGTCTTCCCCTGGCTGAGCTGGGACGGCCGCCAGGCCGTGCTGTTCGATCTGCCGGCCCGCCAGTTCCACGTGTTCGGCCTGACCTTCTGGCCGCAGGACTTCGTATTCCTGGCCCTGCTGCTGATCATCGCGGCCATGGCGCTGTTCTTCTTCACCGCGCTCGCCGGGCGGCTGTTCTGCGGCTATGCGTGTCCACAGACAGTGTGGACCGAAGTGTTCCTGTGGATCGAGCAGTGGACCGAGGGCAAGCGTAACCAGCGCATCCGCCTGGACGCCGGCCCCTGGACCCGCGAAAAGATCCTGCGCAAGGGCGCCAAGCACATCCTGTGGCTGGTCCTGGCCCTGTGGACGGGCTTCACGTTCGTGGGTTTCTTCACCCCCATCACCGACCTGGGCGCGCGCCTGCCGCAGCTGGCCTGGGGCGGCTGGGAGGTCTTCTGGGTGCTGTTCTACGCCCTGGCCACCTGGGGCAACGCCGGCTTCCTGCGTGAGCAGGTGTGCAAGTACATGTGCCCGTACGCGCGCTTCCAGAGCGCCATGTTCGACCGCAACACGCTGATCATCGCCTACGACCCCATGCGCGGCGAGCCGCGCGGTCCGCGCAAGCGTGGCATCGGGAGCGTGCTGGAGCGGGGCCGCGGGCTGCTGGACAAGATCACCGCCTACGACTTCGTGTTCCGCGCCGCCAAGCATCCGACGGCCGCCGACAACCGCGCCCACGCGCGCAGCACCATCACCTTCGACAACGAGCTGGAAACCGAAGCCGAGCCGCTGCCCAAGTTTGCCCCCGAGGAACTTGGCGACTGCATCGACTGCACCATCTGCGTCCAGGTCTGCCCCACCGGCATCGATATCCGCAACGGCCTGCAGTACGAGTGCATCGCCTGTGGCGCCTGCATCGACGCCTGTGACGACGTCATGGACAAGATGGGCTACCCGCGCGGCCTGATCCGCTACACCACCCAGAACGCCATCGACAGCAAGCCCAGCCGGGTCATGCGCCCGCGCATCATGATCTACGGCGCCATCCTGCTGGTGCTGGTGCTGGCCTGGGGCTGGGGCGTGGGCGCGCGCAGCCCGCTGATCGCCGAGGTTCTGCGCGATCGCAACGCGCTGTACCGCGAAACCCCCACCGGGGTCGAAAATGGCTACACGCTGAAGCTCATCAACAAGGGCAACGAGCAGGCGCAGTACAATATCGCCATTGAAAGCGGCATTGACGACCTGCAGCTGATGCTTGACGACGTCGTCTCCCTGGACGCCCAGCAGGTGCTTTCCCTGCCGCTGGTCATTGCCGCCCCGGCCGACGTCTCGGGCCGGCATGAAATCACCTTCGTGATCGAATCGGCCGATGGCCAGGTCCGTCAGGAAGTCGACAGCAGCTTCTTTGGTCCCAAGCAATGAATGAAAAAGTCCCCTTCTGGCGCAACCACGTCCTGATCCTGGTCTTCGTACTGCCGGCGATCTCCATCATTGCCGGCGTGGGCCTGCTGATCACGGCGTTGCGCACCGGCGGCGATGACCCCGTGCTGGACGAGGTGCGGCGTACCGCCCGCGGCGCCCAGGTCACCGACCTCAGTGCCGACGAGGCCGCCCGCGCCGGGCGCTATGCCGCCATCGTGCGCCTGGATATCGAGGCCGGCACGGTGGAAGTGCTTCCGGTCAGCGGCCGCTTTACCCGCAGTGCCCCGCTGCACCTGGTGCTCAGCCACCCGATCACCTCTGCCGATGACCTGCGCTTCGAGCTGGAACCGTCGGACACCGGCTGGCGCGTGGCCGCGGAAGTGGATACCAGCCACGACTGGAATGTGCGGCTGTCGCCCGCCGACAGTGAATGGCGCCTGCAGGGCAGGCTGACGCGCGGAACACTGGCCGCGCGCCTGCAACCGGCCCTGCAGGACACCGGCACCGACCGATGAACGCGGTTGCGCCGGGCGCGACCCTGCGCACGGACGCCGTTTCACCACGGCAGGCCGCCGGCTGCCACCACTGCGCCGATCCCCTGCCCGCCTCGCCGGCACAGCGCTCGCTGTCCGGCGTCACCCGTTCGTTCTGCTGTGAAGGCTGCGCCGCCGCCGCCGAGTGGATCCAGGACGCGCGCCTGGGCGATTACTACCGCCTGCGCACCGCCCCGGCCAGCCGCATCGACGAGCAGGCCCTGGATGACGACCTGTCCCTCTGGGACCGGGAGGAAGTGCAGGCCGAACACGCCCGCAATGTGGCCGGCGGGCGCGAGATCACCCTGCTTACCGACGGCATGCGCTGTGCTGCCTGCGCCTGGCTGATTGATCGCGCCCTGTCACGCGAAGAAGGCGTCATCGAAAGCGGCGCCAACGCGGTCACCGGCCGTATCCGCCTGACCTGGGATCCCACCAGGACCCGCCTGTCCGCGCCGCTGCGACGCCTGGCCGCGCTCGGCTACCGGCCGTACCTGGCCACTGGCGAGTCGCGCGAGCGTGAACAGCGCCGCCAGCGCAACCGCGACCTGCTGCGGATCGGCGTGGCCGGCATCGGCGCCATGCAGGCCATGATGGTGGCCGAAGCGCTGTACCTGGACATCCACTTCACCATGCCCATCCCCACGCGGGATTTTTTCCGCTGGGTGACCTTCCTGCTGTCCACGCCGGTGGTGTTCTACGCGGGCTGGCCGTTCCTGCTCGGCGCCTGGCGCGAGCTCACCCAGCGCCGCCTGGGCATGGACACGCTGATTGCCAGCGCCACCCTGCTGGCCTGGGGCGCGAGCGTGCTGGAAACCGTCCGCGGCGGCGTGCACGTGTGGTACGACGCCGCGGTGATGTTCGTGTTCCTGCTGCTGGTGGCACGCATGCTGGAACAGCGCGCGCGCGCCACCGCCAGCGCCCAGGTGGACGCCCTGGCCCGCGCCCGCCCCGCCTTCGCCATCCGCGAGGGCCCCGACGGTCAGCGCGAAACCGTTCCCGTCGCCGCGCTTTCCCCCGGCGACGTTGCCTGCGTGTCGGTCGGCGGCGTGGTGCCGGCCGACGGCATCCTGCTGGAACCCTCCAGCTTCGAGGAAGCCCTGCTGACCGGCGAATGGACCCCCGTGGCCCGCCAGGCCGGCGAGCGCGTCTATGCCGGCACCCTGTGCCGCGAGCGCCCGGCGCGCATGCGCGTGGATGAGACCGGCGCCGGCACCCGCCTCTCGCAGCTCACCGCACTGGTGGAAAAGGCCCAGGCGCAGCGTCCTGCCCTGGCCGTGGTCAGCGAGCGCATCGCCCATCACTTCGTCAGCTGGCTGCTGATCGCCGCGGTGGCGGTGTACATCGGCTGGCGTATCTACGATCCGTCCCGGGCGCTGGAAGTCACCCTGGCCCTGCTGGTGATCAGCTGCCCCTGCGCGCTGGCGCTGGCCGCACCGGCGGCGCTGGCAGCCGCCCACGGCACGCTGGCCCGGCTTGGCGTGCTGGCCCTGGGCGAATCGGCCCTCGACCAGCTGGCCCGGGTGACCGACCTGGTGTTCGACAAGACCGGTACCCTCAGCGACGGCCACCCGGTGCTTTCGGAAGCCGCTCCGCTGGCCGAGCTGGACCGCGATACGGTGCTCGCCATCGCCGCCGCACTGGAAAGCGACAGCGGCCATCCGCTGGCCCGCGCCTTCGCCGGGCTGGAGACTCCATGGCCGGCCGAAGGGGTCCGCGCGGTGCCGGGCCAGGGCATCGAAGGCGTGGTCAATGGACAGCGCTGGCGCCTCGGACGGGCGGGCTATGCCGCCGCTGGCCAGGCTGATGACGATGCCATCTGGCTGGGCGACGGCACGCGCGCGGTGGCCCGGTTCCGGGTGCAGGAAGCGACCCGCGAGGACGCTGCCGCCGCAGTGGCACGCCTGCGCGCGATGGGTATCCGCGTGCATCTGTCCAGCGGTGATGCCGAAGCGCCGGTGACCGATTTCGCCCGCCGCCTGGGTATCGAGCACGTACACGCCCGCCAGAGCCCCGAAGACAAGCTGGCCTACGCCCTCGCCCTGCAGGCCGAGGGCCGGGTGGTGGCGATGGTGGGCGACGGCCTCAACGACGCGCCCGTGCTCGCCGGCGCAGACGTGTCCATCGCCCTGTCGGGCGGCGCCGCGCTGGCCCAGCAGTCGGCCGATCTGGTGCTCACCGGAACGTCGCTGATGCGCGTGCCACAGGCGCTGGAAACCGCCCGCCGCACCCGTCGCCTGGTCCGCCAGAATCTCATCTGGGCCGGCGGCTACAACATCATCGCCCTGCCGGTGGCCATCGCCGGGCTGGTCACGCCGTGGCTGGCCGCGCTGGGCATGGCGCTGTCCTCGCTGCTGGTGGTGGGCAACGCCCTGCGACTCACCCGCGTTCCGCGCGCCCACACCGAGACTGCGGCATGAACATCCTCTTCGTCCTGATCCCCATGAGCGTGGTGCTGCTGCTGGTCATGATCGGCACCTTTGTATGGG
>DXCY01000100.1 GCA_019115725.1 Candidatus Luteimonas excrementigallinarum | reverse complement strand
GGCGGCTGCTGCGCGGCCCCACTGCCCCGGACCGCATCCTCGCCCTGGATACGCTGTACGTGAACGGCGTGGCCCAGCTGATCCTGTTCGGCATGTACCTGGATACCGAGCTGTACTTCGAGGCCGCGCTGATCATCGCCATGCTCGGCTTCTTCACCACGGTGGTGCTGAGCAAGTACGTGATCCGAAGGGATATCGTGGAATGAGCCAGACCCTGGACATCATCCTGGTAGTGCTGCTAGGCATCGGCAGCTTCTTCGCCTTCCTGGGCGCGTTCTCGCTGGTCAAGCTGCGCTCGTTCCTGCGCCGCTTGCACGGCCCCACCAAGGCCAGCACCATGGGCGTGGGCTGCATCCTGGTGGCCTCGATCCTGTTCCACAGCTTCTACGGCACCGGCCTGCACCCGCGCGAGCTGCTGATCGTGGTGTTCCTGTTCCTCACCGCGCCGGTGAGCGCACACCTGATGTCGCGCGCCACCCTGTCGCTGATGGGCGAACTGCCGCCCACCCCGCCGCGTCCGCCGGATCCGGACGGTGCGGTGCGCGAAGACGTGGACAACCGCAACGCCTGACCGTCCCTCCTGGCTGCCCGCCCCGTGCTCAGCCCCGCCAGAACCTGGGCAGGAAGAGGACGAGGACCGTGAACACCTCCAGGCGCCCCAGCAGCATCAGCCAGGACAGGACCCACTTGGCGGTCGCGGGCAACGGGCCGAACGTCCCGGCGGGGCCAATCATGTCCCCCAAGCCCGGTCCGACGTTGGACAGCGCCGAAGCCGCGCCGCTCGCGCTGGTCAGGAAATCAAGGCCCAGGCCCATCAGGACGATGGTGCCGGTCGCGTAGCAGATGAAGTAGACCGCGAGGAACGCCACGACCGAGCCGATGACCTCCTCGGGTATGACATGCGGACCGTAGGTTCGCGGGAAGACGCCCCGCGGATGGATCAGGCGCAGGAAATGCGCCCTGAGCATCACGAACGTGACCTCGAAACGGAAGATCTTGATGCCGCCGCTCGTCGAGCCGGTACACCCCCCTACGAACAGCAGCCCGAAGAAGACGGCGACCACGCCGCCACCCCACAGGCCATAGTCGGTTGAGGAGTAGCCGGTGGTGGTGATCACCGAGACGACATTGAACGTAGCGTGCCGGAACGCCGGCTCCAGGCCGTATTGACCGGTTGCGGCGAGCCACAGTCCCATTCCCGTGGCAGCCACCGCGACGAGGGCCAGCATCGCCTTGACCTGCCTGTCGAACATCGCCCGCCCATCGCCCGCCAGCATTCGCACGTACAGCACGAAGGGAACGGCGCCACTGAGCATGAACGCGGCCGCGAACCACTGGATTCCGTTTGACTCCCAGGCCCCGAAGGAAGCATCGGACGTCGAATAGCCGCCGGTGGCGATCGACGACAACGCGTGTGCCACCGCATCGAAGATCGCCATGCCTGCCCACCAGTAGACCAGCACCGCCAACAGGGTCAGTCCGATATACACCCCCCCGATCGTCATCGCGATCTGGCGCACCCTGGGCATGGCCTTGGGGGAACGGTCGGAGGACTCGGTGCGGAAGAGCTGCATGCCGCCGATGCCCAGGGTCGGCAGGATCGCAATCGCCGTGGCGATGATGCCGATGCCCCCCATCCACTGCAGCAGCGCCCGCCACAGCAGGATCCCCGGCGGCGCCTCCTGCAGCCGGGTCATGACGGTGGCTCCCGTGGTCGTGATGCCCGACACGGACTCGAACACCGAGTTGGCAAGGTTGCCGCCAAGCTGGGGCTGCTCGGAGAAATAGAATGGAAGCGCGCCGATCGCGGCCACCATGGTCCAGCTGAGCGGGGTGAGGATGAACGCCTGCTTCCGGGACAGGCCCTGCCTGAGCAGGCCCCGGTTCGGCCACGCCAGGCCCGCGCCGACCACGGCCGCCACGCAGGTTGCCATTGCAAACGACGTCCAGTCGCGGTGCCCGGCGTGGATGTCGACGGCCAACGGAAGCAACATGAAGCCCGACGCCGCCAGCAACACCTGCCCCACCAGGAACAGCACCGGGCGCATCCCCTGTGCGCCGGCCATGGCCTGCGGGGGCTGCCAGCGCAGCCCGTCGACACTCACAGCAGGCGCCTCCCGGAGCCACCCAGGATCGCCTCCGCCGCCCGCAGGTGGGCGTACGCCACCAGCACGATGACATGGTCGCCGGCCTGGATCCGGGTATCGGAAGCGGGCATGACGACTTTGCCATTCCGGACCAGCGCCCCGATCTTCATTCCCACGGGAAGCTCAAGCCCGACGCAGGGTGGCTGGAGGAGCCTGGAGCCCTCGTCCACCTTCACCTCGACGACCTCGCCAAAATCCTCGCGCAACGTGTGCAGCGCCTCGATGGGCCCACGGCGGACGTGGCGGAGCACCGTCGACACGGTGACGGCGCTCGGGCTGACCACGGTCCTGATCCCCAGGCTGGGGATCAGCTCCTCGTAGGAGCGCTTGTTGACCAGGGTGATGGCCCGCTTGCACCCGATCTGCTTGGCGAGCACCGACGTGAAGATGTTGGTCTCGTCATCGTTGGTCACCGCGACCAGGGTGTCCTTGCTTCCGGCGTGGGCTTCCTCGAGCAGCCCGCGGTCCAGCGCGTCGCCCAGCAGCACGGTGGCCCGCGTGCCCAGCATGCCGGCAATGTGCCCGGCACGCTCCTTGTCGCGCTCGATGATGTGCAGGTTGATGCCGGGGAAATCCCGGGCGATCCTCGAGGCCAGGTGCAGGCCCACGTTGCCGCCGCCCACGAGCAGCACGCTCCTGGCCATCCGCTCGTGATGGCCGAAGAGCGTCATCGCCGCATCCAGGCGATCGGAGGGCACGATCGCATGGACGTCGTCACCAACTTCGATCCGGTCTCCGGGGTCCGGAATGAACATACGTCCCTTCCGCGCCAGCGCCACGATGGACAGGCCCTGGTAGTCCTCGTCGGCGGCGATGTCCTGGACACGCTCGCCGACAGCGGGGCAGTTCACGTCCAGCACGTGCATGGCCAGCAGCTCCACCAGGCCGCCCGCCATGGGGACGATGTCGAATGCCCCGGGCGTGACCAGGCGCCTGGCGATGCTTTGGGCCACCTCCGCCTCGGGGGAAATGATCACATCGATGGGCAGGTGTTCGGCCGCGTACAACCCTTCCGAGTCCCTGGATTCGTAACCCGAGTGGCGCAGCCTGGCGAGGCGGCGCTTGACGTTGAAAAGCGAATAGGCCACCTGGCAGGCAACCATGTTCACCTCGTCCGAGCGGGTGACCGCGATCAGCATGTCCGCATCCATCGCCCCGGCCGCGCGCAGGACTTCCGGATGCGATCCGTGGCCCACGACGCCCCGGATGTCGTGGCTCTCGTCGATGAGGCGGACACGTTCGGAGTCCGTATCGATCACGGTGACACTGACGCCCTCGGCCGACAGGTGGCGTGCGATCGTCGTCCCGACCTGGCCGGCTCCGCAGACGATGACCCTCATGCTGGCTGGTTTCGCAGGTTGCCGCCCTGGGTCGCTGGCTGCATGGACAATGGATATCCTTGGAAGGAACCGGAACGGCCTCGGCCCTGGGGCCTCTGCCGGCGCATTCTACACAGCGCTGGCCGGCACCATCGGCCAGCGGGCCGGATTCAGCTCCCGCCCGGCCCGGCGCTGACGAAGTTCTTCCGCAGCCCCGCCCAGCAAGCCTGGTAATCGCGCTGGCGGTGGGCGGCCTCGAGTGCTTGCGCCGTCGGCCTGAGGACCGACCGCGTCTCGAACATGAAGGCCATGGTGTCGGTGACCACGTCCGGCCTGCTCAGGTCGGCGCTGGAGGCTTTTTCAAACGTGGCCGCATCCGGCCCATGCCCGGTCATG
Organism: Candidatus Luteimonas excrementigallinarum; assembly: GCA_019115725.1. Taxonomy (GTDB): domain Bacteria; phylum Pseudomonadota; class Gammaproteobacteria; order Xanthomonadales; family Xanthomonadaceae; genus Luteimonas; species Luteimonas excrementigallinarum. The sequence continues at coordinate 4,102 of DXCY01000100.1, read as the reverse complement.
CAGTTGTGCAGCGAACAGCCACCCGGGGCAAAACCTTCCGCCTTGGCGTCGTAGGCACCGTGGATCAGGCCCATGAACTCGCTGGCGATGTTGCGATGGAACCACGGCGGACGGAACGTGTCCTGGGCCACCAGCCAGCGCGGCGGGAAGATCGCCAGGTCCATGTTGCTGGTGCCGGGCGTGTCACTGGGCGAGTGCAGGACCAGGAAGATCGACGGGTCCGGGTGGTCGTAGCTGATCGAACCAATGGCGTTGAAGCGGCGCAGGTCGTACTTGTACGGCGCACAGTTGCCGTGCCAGGCCACCACGTCGAGCGGCGAATGACCGATATCAGCCCGCCACAGGTGGCCCTGGAACTTGGCGATGAGCTCGAAATCGCCCTCATCCTCCTCGTACGCCGCCACCGGGGTGAGGAAATCACGCGGGTTGGCCAGGCCGTTGGAGCCGATCGGCCCCAGGTCCGGCAGTTTGAGCGGCTGGCCGTAGTTCTCACACACGTAGCCGCGCGCGGCGCCGTCGGGCAGCTCGACGCGGAAGCGAACCCCGCGCGGGATCACCGCGATCTCCTGTGGCTCGACTTCCAGCACGCCCAGCTCGGTGGCCAGCTTCAACCGCCCCTGCTGCGGCACCACCAGCAGCTCGCCATCGGCACTGTAGAAAAACCGGCCCTGCATATCCGCATTGGCCGCGTACATGTGGATGCCGACGCCCGTGCAGGCGGCCGAGCCGCCATTGCCGGCCATGGTGAACAGCCCGTCGACGAAATCGACTGCTGCTCCCGCCTCCGGCAGGGGCAGCGGATTCCAGCGCAGCTGGTCCGGCGTCACCGGGCCGCTGCCGAAGTCTTCATGCAGCCGCGGCTGGTCGAACGGGGTGAATTCACCGTGCATCGCCGCCGGCCGGATCCGGTACAGCCAGCTGCGCCGGTTGGCATGGCGCGGCGCGGTGAACGCGGTACCGGTCAGCTGTTCCGCGTAAAGACCGTGCGCCACCTGTTGCGGGGAGTTGCGGCCCACCGGCAGCGCACCGGGCACCGCCTCGGTGGCGAACTCGTTTCCAAAGCCGGACATGTAGCCCGGGACATGCGCGGTGACGGTCATGGTCTATTCCTTTGGCAGCGGTTGGCGATTAATCTGAATGCGCCACCGATCGGTGGACTCGACTCACACTGGGGAAGGGATCAATGCAATCGAATGACAATCTGCGGGCCGTCATGGCACCGCTGGTGAACGGCAAGCTGTGGATGAAACTGCTGGGCGTGATGATGATCATCACCGGTGCACTGCAGGTGCTGTCCATCATCGGCATCCTCTGGGCCTGGGTACCGATCTGGCTGGGCGTACTGCTGTTCCAGGCCGCCAGCGCCGCCGAGGAGGCCTCGGCCACCGGCGACGTGGCCGCCGCCACCCGGGCCACCGACAAGCTGCGCCTGTTTTTCATGATCCAGGGGATCCTGCTGCTGATCTCGCTCATCGTGTTCGCGCTGGCGATGCTGCTCGGCGGCGCCGCCATGTTCGCGGGCCTGGCCGGTATGGCCGGCAGCTACTGATGCCAATGCCGGGGCCTTGCCGCTGCGGCGGCGGCCCCGGCCTGCTGCACCAGGGCAGGCGTCAGAGCACGCCGCGCGCCATCTGGTCGCGCTCGATCGACTCGAACAGGGCCTGGAAGTTGCCCTCGCCAAAGCCTTCGTTGCCCTTGCGCTGGATGATCTCGAAGAAGATCGGTCCGAACGCGTTCTTGCCGAAGATCTGCAGCAGCTTGCGCTGCTTGGTCTCCGGATCGGCATCAATCAGGATCGCGTTCTTGCGCAGCCGCTCCACGTCCTCGCCGTGGTTGGGCACGCGCTGGTCGATCACGTCGAAGTAGGTGTCCGGTGTGTCGAGGAAGTCGATCCCGGCCTCGCGCATCTTCTCCACCGAGGCGTAGATGTCATCGGTGAACAGCGCAATGTGCTGGATGCCCTCGCCCTTGTACTCGCGCAGATACTCGTTGATCTGGCTCTTGTCATCCGAGGACTCGTTGAGCGGGATGCGCACCACGCCGTCCGGCGCGGTCATCGCCTTGGACAACAGGCCGGTCTTGGCGCCCTTGATGTCGAAGTAGCGGATCTCGCGGAAGTTGAACAGCTTCTCGTAATAGTCCGACCACTTCTGCATGTTGCCCAGGAACAGGTTGTGGGTGAGGTGGTCGATGAACGTCAGCCCGAAGCCTTCCGGGTGCTGGTCGACGCCCGGCAGCGGCTCGTAGTCGGCGTACACGTTGTCGGTGCTGTCATCGATCAGGTACAGCATGCAGTCGCCGATACCCTTGATCACCGGGGCATCCACCACGCGGGTATTGGCCTTGTGTTCCTGCTTCTCGCCGCCGTTGGCCAGCACGTGCTCGAGCACCTCGGCCGGCGCCTTCTTGAAGCGGATGGCGAAACCGGAGGCCGACGGGCCGTGCTTGGCGGCGAAGTCGGAAGCAAACGAATCCGACTGCTCGTTGAGCAGGAAGTTGATCGTGCCCTGGCGGAACAGGGTGATGGCGCGCTCGCGATGCTTGGCGATCGCGGTGAAGCCGAGCTTTTCCAGGTAGTCGCGCATGCGCGGACCCTCGCCGGCCGGCGCGGCGAACTCGACGAATTCAAAGCCGTTGATGCCCATCGGGTTCTCGAAGGTGGTGACCTCCATGCCGAGGTTGGGGCCTTGCTGGGTCTGCGTAGTCATGGGGGAAGCTCCGTGTCTGGGGCCGAACGCACCGCGGCGCTGGCAACTGGGTCGAGGCCATGGTTATAGTTTCACATGTAACCATTTGCAAGGCGCAGCGCAGCATGGCCAACCCTTCTTCCAGTGCACGTGGACGCGGCCAGCCCGATGCCGACCGCGTGATCCTGAAGCTGGAACACTTCCTGCCCTACCGGCTGAGCGTGGTGTCCAACCACATCAGCCAGACCATCGCCGCCGTGTACGCCGAGCGCTTTGGCATCAGCATCACCGAATGGCGCGTGCTGGCCGTTCTCGGCCGCTACCCGGACCTGTCGGCCAACGGCGTGGCCGAGCGCACGGCCATGGACAAAGTGGCGGTGAGCCGGGCGGTGACCCGGCTGGCGAAGACCGGGCTGATCGAGCGGGAAACCCACGACGCCGACCGGCGCCGCTCCGTCCTGCGGCTGAGCGCGGACGGCCTTGCGGTCTACGACCAGGTGGTGCCGCTGACGCTGGACTACGAGCGCGACCTGCTGGCCGGCTTCAGCGCGGAAGAACGCGCCACCCTGGACCGCCTTCTGACCCGCCTCGACCTCGCCTCACGCCCCCAATCGTAGGAGCGCACCGCGCGCGAAGCCCCGTGGCATGTCACCACGGGGCGTGATTCGTCATGCGGCCGGCCGTACGCGGGCCGGCCGCATGAGCGGTCAGCTGCGCTCGGCCTTGCCGATCAGTTCCTCATGCATCAGCTTGCGCACCAGCGGGGAGATCACGATCACACTCACGCCCACGCCGATCGCGACCCAGCCGATCTGCGAGTACACCTCAACCACCTGGCTGGTGCTGCCTTCCTCGGAACCGCTCGCCGTGGCCCGGGCGATCAGCCCGGCAATGAAGTTGCCGGCGGCGCTGGCCAGGAACCAGGTCCCCATCATCAGGCCCGCCATCCTTGCAGGCGCCAGCTTTGTCATCGCCGACAGCCCCACCGGCGACAGGCACAGCTCACCCATGGTGTGCAGCAGGTAGATCAGGAAGATGAAGATCACAGGGGTCATGCCGCTGCCGCTGGCCATCACGCCGGCCACCAGCACCAGGAAACCGGCACCCAGCTGGATCAGGCCCAGACCGAACTTGGCCGGGGTGGAAGGCTCGAGATTGCGCTTGGCCAGGGTCAGCCACAGCCACGCAAACAGCGGCGCCAGCATGATGATGTAGATCGAGTTCAGCGACTGGAACATGCCCGGGGGCACCTCCCAGCCGAAGATGGTCCGGTCAACATAGCGGTCGGTGAACACGTTCAGCGAAGAACCCGCCTGCTCGAACAGCGACCAGAACAGCGGCTGCAGGCCGATCAGGAACAGGGCCGCAAAAATGCGGTGACGTTCGATGCGATCAAGCTTGGTCACCGCGGTAAA
>DXCY01000099.1 GCA_019115725.1 Candidatus Luteimonas excrementigallinarum | reverse complement strand
CACTGATGCACCGCTGTATGACGCGTTCCTCGAGATGCAGCCGGGCGACCGCGAAGTGGCGGCCGCGCGGCTGCAGCTGCGCGAACAGGCGGCGGCCCGCGCTGCCGCGCGGGATCCGGTGGGCGAGGCCCTGGGCCGGGGTTTCACCGCGCTGGATCGGGGCGATCTGGCCACGGCCGAGGCCCGCTTCGTCGAGGTGCTGCGCGCACGCGCGCGCGACCCTGAAGCCCTGGGCGGGCTGGGCTCGGTGCGCCTGCGCCAGGAGCGCTTTGCCGAAGCCCATGAACTGCTGCGCCCGGCTGCAGCGGCCGACCGCAAGTGGCGGGACGCAGCCAATGCCGCGCGCTATTGGCTGACCCTGGCCGACGTGGCCCGGCAGCCCGGCGCGGATGCGATCGGCCGGGTCCGCGAAATGATCGCGCTGCAGCCGCGCGAGCCCGCTGGATACGTGGCGATGGGCGACTTGACCGGTGCCAGTGACCCGGTCGCGGCCGAAGAGAATTATCGCCACGCGCTGGAACTGGACCCGGCCAACGCCGGTGCGCTGCAGGGGTTGGTAGCACTGCTTGGACGCCTCGGACGGGCGGCCGAGGCGGTGGCGCTGTTTGACCGGCTCAGCCCGGAACAGCAGCAGGCGGCCGGTGGCCCGGGCGTGCTGCGGGCCAATATTGCGCGCTCCCGCGCGCAGCAGGCGCTGGCGGATGGCAACCCGGACATGGCCCGGATCGAGCTGGAGGATGCGCTGCTGGCGCAGCCCGGGGATCCGTGGCTGCGGCTGGAGCTGGCCCGGCTGTACCGGCAGGCGGGGCGGCCCGACCAGGCCCGCGGGGTGATGGATGCGCTGGCTGACACCGGCGCGGATTCCGCCCAGTCGCTGTTTGCACGGGCGCTGTTTGCCCGGGAACTGGGCGAGTGGGCGCAGGTGCAGGTGCTGCTGGAGCAGGTGCCGGCCGGGTCCCGCGATGCCGAGATGACCACCCTGCTCGACACCGCCTGGGTACACGGGCAGGCCGCCCAGGCGCGCGCGCTGGTGCAGGCCCGGCGCGATGGTGAAGCGCAGATGCTGCTGGCCCGGGTGGAATCGGCACTGGGCGAACGTGCGTCCGATCCGGCGGTGATCGCGACCCTGGCCGGGGCCTATGCCGATATCGGCAGCGGCCAGCGCGCGATGGTGCTGGCCGAACGGTTGCTGGAAGGCTCGCCGGGCGTGGAGCAGCGCCTGCAGTACGCCTCGGTGCTGCTGCAGGCCGGGCGCGACAGCGAGGTTGCGGCCATGCTGCGCCAGCTGGAGGATGCGCCGGTGACCGCGGCCCAGCGGGCGGATCTGGACGCGTTGCGCAGCGGCTACGTGTTGCGCCAGGTGGACGCGCTGCGCGAGCTGGGCAACCTGGAAGGCGCCTACGAGGTGTTGGCTCCGGAACTGGCCCGCCAGCCCGACGAGCCCGGCAACATCGCAGCCTTGGCGCGGCTGTATGCATCGGCCGGCGACCACGGCCAGGCGCTGGCGCTGTACCGGCAGCAGCTGCAGCTGGCACCGGACGATGTCGATGGGCTGACCGCCGCGGCCGCCAGCGCCGGGGCAATGCGTGATCTGGACCTGGCCGGGCAATACCTGGAACAGGCCCTGGCGCTGGCCCCCGAGTCGCCGGATGTGCTGGCAGCTGCAGGGCGCGTGTATCGCGACGCAGGGAAGCGTCGCCGCGCGGAAAGCTATTTCAAGGCCGCGCTGGCCGCTTCATCGCGGGGCAGCGGGCTGCCGGACCACGGATATCCGGCGGCGCGCGGCGCGCCCGGCGCCCTGGCCAGCTCCAACCCCTTCGCCGGACTCACGCCTGGAGCTGCCCGCGGCGGAGCGCTGCGCGACGGCGGCAGGCCGCTGCCGCTGTCGGTCGCTGCGCTGGCCGGTGAGAGCTCCTACAGGCCGGCAGGGCCTGCGCCGAGCGCGGCGGCTGCGGCGCCAGTCCCGGCCACCGGGCTACCCGCGCCGGTGCGTCGTGATCAGGGGCTGGCTTCGCTTCCGCCGGCGCGTGGCTCGTACGGGGCGGCCGCTTCGCCTTCAGTCCTGCCGCCGGCGAGTACCGGTAACCCGGTGCTGGACGAGCTGCGTGCGCTGCGCGCCGAAAATGGCAGCACTTTGGCCGTCGGCGCGGCCTACCGTTCGCGGGCGGGTGAGGAAGGTCTGGGGCAGCTGGATGATCTGCAGGTGCCGATGGAGGGGCGTTTTGCCGTCGGTGATGGCACCTTGGCGGTCACCATCACTCCCACGGTGCTCGATGCCGGCAGGCCGGAGGCGGAATATCCGGCGGCAAGCCGCTTCGGTGGTGGACCGCAGGCCGCATTGGCCGCCGCGTTGGCTGCAGACAGTGCGCCGGTGGACGGGTTGGTGGGGTCGTCGCTGTATCGCACGCTGCTCACCCGCGGCGATATCCAGGCCACCCGCAACCTGCTCCACGACCGGGCGCTGGACAGCGGACGCTTCCAGGAGTTGTACAACCAGACCGACGGGGCGCTGACGCCCGCCGAGCGCCAGGCAGCGACGCTGGAACTGCTGTTTGCCGATCCGCTGCCGGCCTATGTGTTGTCGCAGGACCTGGCCAACATGACGATCGGGAGCATTGCACGCCAGGTGCTGGGCAATGCCGGCCTGGCCCGCGGGCTGGAGGGCGACGAGCGCGCCCAGCTGGAAGCGCTTTCGCGCAGCAACGGTGCCGACCAGACGCCACTGGAGTTCCAGGACACGCTGTACGCCATGGCGGGCAGCGCGGCTGGCGAGCGCCGGATCGGCGCCCAGGATGCCAGCGGCGTGGGCGTGTCGGTGGCCTGGGAACAGGGCGGGCTGCGGGCAGATATCGGCAGCACGCCGCTGGGATTCGACCAGAGCCAGGTGGTGGGCGGGCTGCGCTACAGCGGTGAGGCGGGCGACCACCTCACCTGGTCGGCGGAAGCCTCGCGGCGCGCGGTGACCGACAGCCTGCTGTCGTTCGCGGGCGTGGAGGACGCACGCAGCGGGCTGGCGTGGGGCGGGGTGGCTGCCAGCGGCGCGCGCGTGGCGGCCACGCTCGATAACGGCCAGCTGGGGGGTTACGCGAGCCTGTCCTGGCATCGTCTGGAAGGCGAGAACGTGGCGGACAACGAACGCGCCGAAGTAGGCGTGGGCGTGTACGTGCATGCGCTGGAAACGGAGCAGCAGTCGCTGACCGCCGGCCTGCACCTGACTGCGATGCAGTACGACCGCAACCTCAGCGGCTTCACCTGGGGCCATGGGGGTTACTTCAGCCCGCAGCGCTATATCGATGTCGGGTTCCCGGTGCACTGGACCGGGCTGGCCACGGGTGGCCGGGTGGCGTGGCAGCTCGATGCCAGCGTGGGGGTGCAGCACTTCAGGGGAGATCCGAGTCCCTTCTTCCCCACCGACCTGGCCATGCAGCAGGCGGCGTACGACGCGGCTTCGCTGGCCTCGCTGCTTGGACTGGTGTCCGAATACGCGGAGCCGATGTACGAAGGCCAGACCAAGACCGGGGTTTCCTACAACTTCAGCGGCGCGGCTGAGTGGCAGCTGTCACCGCAGCTGTTCCTGGGCGGCCGGCTGGAATTCAACAACGCCCGCGACTACCGCCAGTTCGGCACCAACCTGTACCTGCGTTTCCTGCTCGACCGCATGGGCACGCGCCTCGGCCGCCAGCCCCAGCCGCTGCGTTCGCCCTTCGCCGGCGGCGAG
>DXCY01000098.1 GCA_019115725.1 Candidatus Luteimonas excrementigallinarum | reverse complement strand
TCACCGGCGCGGTCTGCTCGTCGTACACCACCAGGCGCTTGCGCACGGATTCGGGATTGTCATCGGCGCGGCCTTCGGCCTTCGCCCGGCCCGCGAGGCGATCGATCAGCAGCTCGTTGTCCACTTCCAGCTGCACCGCTGCGTCGAACGGCTGGTCCAGACGCTCCAGCAGCTCCCCCAGCGCCGCCGCCTGGGCAAGGTTGCGCGGGTAGCCGTCGAGGATGAAGCCCTCGCGCACGTCGTCGCGCGCAAGACGGTCTTCGAGCATGCCCAGCAGAATGTCGTCGGACACCAGGTCGCCCCGGGCCATCACCTCTTTGGCCTGCAGCCCCAGCGGGCTGCCCGCGGCCACTTCGGCCCGCAGCAGGTCACCGGTGGAAATATGCGGAACGCCCAGCTGCTCCTTGAGCCGCGCGGCCTGCGTTCCCTTGCCCGATCCCGGGGCCCCCAAAAGTACCAGTCGCATCTTGTCGCTCCTCGATCTGTTCGAATGCGTAAATTCCGACGGCACGACGGTGGCGATAAACTGCATCCCGGGCGCCTGCGGGCGCCAGTTTACTGCATCGGCCGGACTCCTCCGGCCGGTTTCACCATCGACACGGACTTCATATGCCCAAGGGAACGCTGCTGTACGCCCAATCGGGCGGCGTCACTGCCGTCATCAACGCCACCGCATCGGCCGTTATTTCCACCGCCCGCGCGCACCGGATCAAAGTGCTGGCCGGGCGCAACGGCATTCTGGGCGTTCTGCGCGAAGAGCTGATTGATACCCGCCGGGAAAGCGCCGCGGCAATCCGCGCCCTCGCGCACACCCCCGGCGGTGCGTTCGGATCCTGTCGCTACAAGCTCGGCAGCCTGGAGGACGACCGTGCGAAGTATGAGCGCCTGATCGACGTGCTGCGCGCCCACGATGTGCGCTGCTTCCTCTACAACGGCGGCAACGACTCGGCCGACACCGCCCTCAAGCTCTCCCGTCTGGCCGCCGAATTCGACTACCCCCTGACCTGCATCGGCGTTCACAAGACCGTCGACAACGACCTCGCCCTCACCGACTGCTGCCCCGGCTTCGGCTCGGCCGCCAAGTACACCGCCGTCTCCGTGCGCGAAGCCGCCCTGGACGTTGCCGCCATGGCCGACACCTCCACCAAGGTGTTCGTCTACGAAGCCATGGGCCGCCACGCCGGCTGGCTCGCAGCCGCCGCCGGACTGGCCGGCAACGGCCCCGACCAGGCACCCCACATCATCCTGTTCCCCGAACGCAGCTACGACGAAGCCGACTTCCTGGCCCGCGTGCAACAGGTGGTCGACCGCGTGGGCTGGTGCGTCGTAGTGGCCAGCGAAGGCATCCGCACCACCGATGGCAAATTCGTTGCCGACGCCGGCGGTAGCAAGGACTCCTTCGGTCATACCCAGCTCGGTGGCGTTGCCCCCTACCTCGCCGCCCGGGTCAAGGACGCACTCGGCCTGAAAGTGCACTGGACCATGCCGGACTACCTGCAGCGCTCCGCCCGCCACATCGCCTCCCAGACCGACCTGGACCAGGCCATGGCCGTCGGCAAGGCCGCCGTAGAGATGGCCTTGAGCGGAAAGAACGCCACCATGCCCGCCATCAAGCGCACCTCCGACAGCCCCTACCGCTGGAAGATCGAGCCTGCCCCGCTCAGTCGCATCGCCAACCGCGAGAAAACCGTGCCTGCCCGCTTTATCCGCAAGGACGGCTATGGCATTACCGCGGCAGCCCGGCGCTATCTGGAACCGCTGATTCGCGGGGAAGCCTATCCGCCGTATGGACGGGGTGGGGTGCCGGGGTATGTGGAACTGGAAAATATTCTGGTGGAAAAGAAGCTGGGGGGTTGGGGCGGCTGAGCGCAATCGCCCAGAAAGAACGCCTCGGTCGTGCGGATCTTCCTGTAGTCGCGGATACGCCCGCGCAGCACCCGAACACCGTCCGGCACATCATCGCTGCTCTCGAAAATGTCAGTAACGATGGTAGAACGCCCCCAACTCAACCGGATCATCCGGCTTGCGGTTGCGTCGACTCAGTTTGTACAGATCAATCCGCTCGACATCCAGCCAACCAAAGCCCCTAAAAATTTCCTCTGCCATATGCACGAACGGACGAAGCTTCCGGCCAAGGCTCCAGGCAATCCAGGCGAAGATTAATGCCACACCCGAACCACTTCCAATAGAAATTAAGGTTACGAATCCGTATACATCTTCAGCCCCTTCGGACTTCGAGATTGCTTCAATTAAAAAAGCCAACACCCCCCCAAGACAGGCAATGAATAGGCTTGTTTTCCACCAGTAAGAAAATACCGCCTTCCAATGCGCCTTGCGTCCCCTACTGCAGTGTGGGTGCAAGGCCACGATCCGATCTTCCGGTCTCGCGATGCCGAATGCTTTCCAAACACCCCCTACCTGCTGCGCCACTACCTCAACCTCATCCCCCTCCTTGAAAGGCGACTGCCAAACGAACCCCTGCACCTGTTCCCCACCATCCAAGGTAAACTCAACCAGGTCCGCCTCTTCCTCTTCGCCACCCAGACTCATCAGGCCTGCACCCATGCCCGACATGCCAGCCGCCGCTGCCGCCACTGCGGCCAAGCCCGTCGCACTGCGGTCGAAATCACTCAGGAAGAACGCTTCGCTCGTTCGGGTTGATTTGTAGTTGCGAATGCGCCCACGCAGTACGCGCTGCTGACTGCCCTCGTTCATCGGAATCCCATTTCTTCGAGCATCTCGTCAAAGTTCTCTTGCTGCTGCTCCGCGCTGTCAAAGCTACGCTTACCTCCGAACGCAGTCTTGTCCAGCCATTTCTCCATGGCATTTGGATCGAAGTACCAGATCAACCCCTCGACAACAAATATGGCAGCCGTTACTTGCCATCCAGCTGCACGCAGAAGAATCCTACCTGTCGTGACCATGACTGTGCGAAGAGCCAAACTGCTGGCAACCCTCGCGCCCACTCGTTCCACGACAACTATTACAATGCGTCCACCGAAAGACTTCTGCCCCATCGATTGGATCAGGCGATAGGAGGAACTGAGTGCGGAAACTATGAAGCCCCCACCAGCAGCCAAACCAGCCAACCCTTTCATACCGTACAGAAGAGCTGTTAAAGAGTAACCCTCCTTATAGCGCTCTCTAGCCGCCAATAAACTGGTCCACCCATATATAATCGAAGCCGCACCCGACAACGTCCCACCCACCACACGCCAGCGAAGCATGGCCTGACTGCCTTCCCTGAGTGCGCCTGACAGCGGGTCGATCGCGACCATCGCTATTGCGCCGACCGTGGACATGCCGGATGCGACCAGCATGCCAACGGTCACATCGTCATCCCCTGCGGTGACGATGAGCTTTGCGAAGTTGGCACCCTCACACAGGGCAATGATCGCTGCCAGGCGGTGCTGGGCAAGGGCACCACGCCCCGAGCCCTGCTTGACCGCTTCCCAGCGCCGCTCCATGCGCTGGGTGCCCTCCCGCTCTGCCACCTCACTGACCGCTATGGCAAACGCCTGATTGGGATTGACACCCTGTGCACGCAGGCCCCGCCAGCGATTCATCACGTCCCGGCGCAGCTGGGGCTGATGCCTCGCCTGCGTCCGGATGAGCTGCTCGATGTCCGCCTGCGGAACACCGGCGGACGTGAGGAAGATGTGCTGGATGAGCTTTTCGCCCACGTAGTCACCCACCCGTCCCACGCGCCATTTGCCGAACACCTGGTTACCGGCTGCCAGCAGCAGGCGATCGATCCCCAGGCGCCGTGCCAGACTGCTCTGGTAGACCGGCCGCGACGGGCGACCGAACTCGTCGCGCGTGGTGTAGATGTCCGCCAACCCCTTCAGCCCAGCCGCCGCCGCCGAGTACACGCTCCAGCCCGCTTCGCTCCAGCCGTTCTCGTCACTGATGGGCGTTTCCTTGTGCCCCTCCGCCGCGGTCAGGGCCGGTTGCAGCACGGCCTTCGAGTCCATCTGGTTCAACGCAAACGCACGCCAGAGCAGCGAGCTTCTATCGGACAGATCCGTGTTGTCGATCAGCGCCTTGAGCACCGCCTGGCCCTGTGCCTCCGAACCCAGCCCGTCCAGGGCTTCCTCGATCACCTCGCGATAGGCCAGGCCGTAGTTGCGGTCGTCCTCGTCGTAGTCGCCCAGGGTGTCGAGGAACAGGTCCGCCGACAGCCATGCCCGCAGGTCGGTGGTGCGTTCGCCCTGCAGGCGATCCACCTCGGTCTTCAATCTGGCAAACAAGTCACGGAAGTTGCTCAGCTTGGTGGTGTCCAACCGCTTCTCATACTCCGGCCAGACGTCCTGCACCGCTTCACGCTTCTGCGCCTCGAGTTCGTTGCGTCGCGCAAGGGCGGCCTGTTCACGCTGCCGCCAGAAGGCGTCCCCATCGCTTTCCAACGTCCGCAAGTGGGTCTGATGCAGGTGATCGCGCCCGGAACGGAACTCCTCCGGTCCGATCTCGCCGGTGACGTAGCTCTCCTCCAGCCCAACGTAGTCGCGACTGAGTTCAGCGGCCGCCGACGCGTTGCGCGCCCGCAACGATACGTGCTCACGCACGGCATGCTGATCCTCCCTGCGCTGACCTTGCGTGACGTAGTACCCCTCCTTGCGGGAATAGTATCCATCACGTGAACTGAGATAGCGCTGGTTGATCTGGGCTTCACCGTAATGCTCGGCGGCCAGCCTGGCCTCATCGATCAGCCGCGAGCCCTCCACTTCGAACACCCGCTCATCGGCGTAACGACTGTAATACGCCATCGGCTCGCTACGGTGCGCGTTGAGTTCGTGGACGATACTTACGGCATCCCACAGCGCCAGCAGCATGGGGGTGTGGTGCGGAGATTCGCCTTCACTGGCCTTCGGATTCGGGCTGGCGGCGCGCATCAGCGACAGCAGGTCCTCCAGAGGATCGTAGTCGACCGACTTGCCGGTCTGTCTGTCGTAGCGCACCGAGGCGTGACGCCGCCCCGCCACGTCATAGCGTGTGCTGCACCGGGCGATGGAACAGAACCAACCACTTTCATCGGATACCGTTTCCGGCGGCAGCTGCGCGATCATGCCGTAAGGCACCGTGTACTCGGCAACGGCCTCGAAATCGCCGGCCTCTTCGAGTGGCATCTGGTGATCGCCGGCTTGCGGGGCGTCAAGCCATTCGCCCGGCTCGATCGGCTGCATGCGTTTTTCGCGCACGGCCCTGTCCTCATACCGCTCAAGCGTGGCGTCACTCCATTTGACTTCGCTGAACGCCACCCAGACCTTGGTGCATTGTTCCGGCTCGTTGATCACCAGGAAATCTCGCGCCAGCGGATTACGGCAGCGCTGACAGGTCGCCGTCTCCGCCTTGGGACGGGCGCTAGCTGCATCCAGCTGTTTGTGCAGACCTCCTTCCGGGGAAACGGAGTAGGTCTCCCAGTAGTCATCGCCCAAGGGGCCCTTCTCGTAGAACAGGTACACGAAGCCCTGCCGCAGAAGACGCGCTGTGTATTGGCTGGTTTCCAATCCAATCGCGGTGACACGGTCGCCGCTGAAGGCAAGCTCCGGCGCCGATGCATTTGGCGCCTCGACCGTGTAACGCGCAAGTAGGATCGCCAATCCCTGGGGGGTGCATACCGGGCACCGTCCGTTATCGTCGGTCATAGACGCAATTCCTTTTTGATCCTATGTGGCAGACAACGATGCGGATTCCTCCGCAATGCGCCGCCAGTCTTCCTTGTCGAGATCAGAAACAACGTAGCTGAACGCCTGGTCTGGTTCCCGGGCAGCCAGCAGCGCACGTATGGTCGGATGGCTGTCGAAATCGGACGCCACGCTGACGGCCCGCCATGCGTAATGGAGCAAGTCGTCGGGATCGTTGATGCCTGCGGCATCGGCACGTTGCAGGGCATGTTCCACACTGACTATGTGCTCGCGCGTCAATGCGATCCCTTCTGCATGCGCCTTGACCCATAGCCTGTTGATGGGGCCTATGTGATCCAGCCTGGCCCACTGCTCGGACGTATATGCCGACGGGGGTTCTGGCGAAGTGGTTTTGCTCGAGGACTGCGTAGCCAAGGCACTCCAACGGTCAAGCCATGCCCAGGACGAAACCGGGCCAAGAAACGATGATCGTTGTGCCATTGTGCTGATAGCCCAGAGCTGGTCCATTACCGCCGGATCCCAGAACCGGATCAATGTCCTTCTGCCGTCCTGCCTACGATGTACCGCCCACCTGCCCAGACGCCCCGCAACACGCGGCAAGTCGTGCCGACTGAATAACCACGCGCCCACCCGGTGCCCGCTGCCTTCCCGAAGCGAGTCGACTCGCCAATCGTCCACCGCCATCTGCATGGCACGACGGCTGAGTTCGCTCCCGAGGTACGTAGACAGCGCAGGCAGCCGAACCAGCAGCGGCCAACGCTTGCGCGCATAGTCCCGGGGCAAAGCCACCCGTATCGAGCACACGTCGAGACCTGCCCCATCGCCATATGCTTTCATGACAGCTTGCAGCGCGTCCAAACCGTTGCGCAACACCGGATCCAGCATCAAATAGCAGTGGCCTTCTTTGTACCTGCGGGCATGGCGGACAAGCGCTTCCGACAACGCAGTTGCTTCGTCGCCGACCATGGCGACCTCATCGATACTGTCGTTCCGGGCAAACTGCCGCATCGAATCCATCCCGGGCACCCTTACAGGTCCACGGTGCCCGCACTACCGACAGCTGCAAGCTCATCCCGTTCCTCGCAGCCACCTACCTCACTCGAGTTGAGTGTCACTCTCTCGGCACTGGCTGCCCTTGGCCCGGTCAGATCTCTCCGCGCCGCCTTGAACTCAATCGTCCCCGGCGCCCCCAGCTCGATGTCCCCGCCTTCCAGCTTCAGGTAGGCCCCCTGCGCCGTCAGCAGTACGTGCTTGTTGGGCGCGGCGATCTCCACGTCCGCCTGGGTGCTGGCGATGGTGACGCTCTGCTTGGCCGCCACCTTCGCCTCGTTCCGGTGCGCCCTTACGCTCACCTTGCCCTGCGCGGCGTGCAGGGCAATGCCTGTCTCCTGGTTCGGCTTGCCCGCCGGGCCGTCGCTGCCCTGGGTGAACAGCGCAATGCCCCCGCCCGCGGCGATGACCGTCTCGCCCTGGCTGGCCCAGTCCAGGTCCGCGCCGGCCAACAGGCTGGTCTGGGTCCCCGACACCCAGGCCTGGTCGGCCGGGGTCAGGCTCATCAGCCCTTCCGGGCTGGCCGCCACCAGCTGCGGGGCGCTCCAGCCGGGCACTTCACCCTCGCCGCCGCCGATGGCGCTATCGCCGTCTCCGCCCGCGGCACTCCCCTGGTGGGTGGCCTGCAGCGTCTCCTGCACCTGCTGCAGGCTCTCCTGCGCCGGCAGGGTCTCGGCATCGTCCGGTAGCGTGGCCTCCTGGCTTCTTGCAGTGTCCGCCAGCGCCTGCAGCAGCTGCTCGCCCTCACCCAGCTGGCCCAGAGTCTGGGCGGCCTGCAGTTGCTGGCGGCCCGACTCGGTGGTCAACAGCAGGCCGCTGCCGGCGCGGATCGCGCCGCTGGCCCGGGTGGAAAGTTCCGCACCAAAGCCGCGCTCGGCGCCGCGAACGTTGTCCTGGCCACCTTTCAGGTGACCGAGGGTCAGCGTGGTGGCGTGCTGGGTGGTTGCGGCCTGGGCGCGCCCCTGTCCGGGCGTGTCGTCCAGCCGCAGGATCTGATAGCCACCGCTGCCGTCCTGGCTGCTGGCCAGGGCCTGGCTCTTGAAGCCGGTGTACACCGCGCCGTGGTCATTGCCGTCGAACCAGGCGGCGGCATTGCCCGTGGCGCCTGCACCACCGGCGGCCACCTGGTTGTGCTGGGCGTCCTCCTGCCCGCGACCGTTGTAGACCGCGCCGATCACTACCGGACGGTCGATGTCACCTTCCAGGAAGGCCACCAGTACTTCCTGACCCTTGCGCGGAATGACCACGCCACCCCAGTTGTCACCGGCCCAGGGCGTGGCCACCCGCACCCAGGTCCAGGCGCCGCCGTTGCCGGGCGCGTTGTCATCGCCGGCGGGGTGGGCGCTGCCGTTGCTGGCGTCCGCGCCACGCTGCCAGGGGAACTGCACCTTGATCCGGTGGTCCCGATCCGTCAGCAGCGGCCCGCCTTCACTGACCACGATGGCACTCTGGCTGCCGTGCACCGTGGGCTTGGGATGCAGGCGCAGACCATGGCCGTCTTCGGTTGCGGGCCGGTACGGCACGCCCGCCGGGATGACGGTGAAGCGGTTGCGATAGAAATCCGTACCCACGCCATCTTCCGCAGGCACGCCTGCGCTGCCCGGCGCCAACGCTTCCGGCAGCGCCACGCCAGCGATGGCCACCGGGCCCAGCGTCTGCTCCAGCGCCTCATGCACCTGGGCATCCAGGTTGTTGCGCGCCTGGTGGGCCACCTCCAGGCACACAAACCCGCGCTCTTCACTGCCGCGCCAGACAGGATGCTGGGTCAGCTCAAACGAGAGCCCCGGCCCCAGGCGCCGCCACGTGCCCTGCCCATTGATGGTGTGCGAGCGCACCTGCAGCGCTTCCATCTGCCGGCGGGCGCGCAGTTCGCCCTGGGCGCCATCCACCCAGGCGTAGGGTCCGGCCGTGTCCTGGTCGACGGCCACCACGTTGCCGTGCGCCTGGCCATCAGCTGAGGCCGGGCGCAGGCCACGGCTGCGGTAGTCCCAGCTGGCGCGGGCGAGCCGGCCGGTCTGCAGGCGGCGCGTCTGCGCCCATTGCTGGATGGAGTCTCCCCGCTCGGTCGCATCGGAACGGTGGAAGCGCACGGCGCCACCGCTGGCAAACGCATCGGCGTGATCGCCAAGCACCAGGGTGTGGCTGCCCAGGGTCGCATC